>JAYSWK010000247.1:0-11920 GCA_043718085.1 Rhodobacterales bacterium | reverse complement strand
AGAGCTTGCGAAGATCTGGCCGAGTTCGTCGACCACTTTCTCTTTTTGGGCTCTATCCACAGTTTCACTCCAAGGTTGGGGGTTTCCCCCCGGCTCATGTTTGCCCTTCTTGCAAAGGGCGTTCGGGTCCTTGTTACGGGTCCCGAGGCCAAGATCACCTTGCGGCGACGTCAATCTCGTTCCCCATCTCGGGCAGGATATTAAGACGTTTGCGCGTCCCCCACCGTCTCGGACAGGATAGGGCAGCGAACCGCCCCACCATCCCCTTGTTGCCAGGGGGAATTTCGTCGGGTGGGGTTTGACCCCACCCTGATCTTACTTCGCCGTGGCCGATGTCAGATCAACCGACACGCCCGGACCCATGGTCGAGGCCAGCGAGACCTTTTTCAGGTAGCTGCCCTTGGCACCGGTCGGCTTGGCGCGGGTGACCGCATCCACAAAGGCGCGGATGTTTTCGGCCAGCTTGTCCTCGCTGAACGACACCTTGCCGATCCCGGCATGGATCACACCGGCCTTTTCGACCTTGAACTGCACTTCCCCACCTTTGGCAGCGGCGACGGCGGTTTTCACATCCATCGTCACGGTGCCGACCTTGGGGTTGGGCATCAGGTTGCGCGGGCCCAGGATCTTGCCCAGACGGCCGACCAGCGGCATCAGATCCGGCGTTGCGATGCAGCGGTCGAACTCGATCTTGCCGGACTGGATGGTCTCCATCAGGTCCTCGGCGCCCACGATATCGGCACCGGCGGCCTTGGCTTCATCCGCCTTGGCGCCACGCGCGAACACGGCGACGCGGACGGTCTTGCCCGTGCCGTTCGGCAAGGCGACCACACCGCGAACCATCTGATCGGCATGACGCGGGTCAACACCCAGGTTCATCGCAATCTCCAGCGTCTCGTCGAACTTGGCCGAAGCCGCGCCCTTGATCAGCTTGACCGCATCCTCCACCGTGATCAGGGTCTTGCCATCAAAGGCCGCCCGCGCTGCCACGGTCCGTTTTCCCAACTTTGCCATGACTTACCCCTTGATCTCGATGCCGCAGGACTTGGCCGAACCAAGGATGATCTTCATCGCCGCTTCGATCGAATTGGCGCTCAGATCCTTCATCTTGGTTTCTGCAATCTTGCGAACCTGTGCCACCGACACGGACCCCGCGACGGCATGGCCCGGCTTGACCGAACCCTTGGCGCGGTTGCGCTTGCCCACCGGGGGCAGACCGGCCGCCTGCTTAAGCAGGAACGACGCCGGGGCGGTCTTCAGTTCAAGAGAAAAGCTCTTGTCCTGATAATAGGTGATGATCACCGGCGTCGGCGTGCCGGGTGGCATGTCGGCGGTCTTGGCGTTGAATTCCTTGACGAAAGCCATGATGTTCAAGCCGCGCTGACCCAAAGCCGGGCCGACCGGCGGCGAGGGGTTGGCTTGCCCCGCCTTAACTTGCAGCTTCAAACTGCCGATAATCTTCTTGGCCATCTGGCCTCTCCTTTGTCACTGCATCCCAAGGATGCGGTTTAGTGGTTCGGTCCGCGGCCTCCGGTCTGGCCGGAACGCTCGCCTCCCACGCATCGGGCCCCCCAAGGGACCCGCCTCGCTCACATCCCTTTCGAGACCTGAGTGAATTCCAGTTCAACCGGCGTCGAACGCCCGAAGATCGAGACGGACACCTTCAGGCGGTTGTGGCTCTCGTCCACTTCCTCGACCATGCCGTCAAAGCCCTCGAACGGGCCGTCGGTGACCTTGACCCGCTCGCCGATGTCAAAGCGGATCAGGTTGCGCGGTGCGGCTTCACCCTCTTCGACCCGGTTCAGGATCTGGTTCACTTCGGCGTCGCGCATCGGCATCGGCTTGCCTTGCGGGCCAAGGAACCCGGTCACCCGGTTGATCGAACTGATCAGGTGATAGCCGCGATTGCTCATCTCCATCCGCACCAGCACATAACCGGGCATGAAGCGGCGCTCGGACGTCACCTTCTTGCCGCGGCGGACCTCGATCACCTCTTCGGTCGGCACCAGAACTTCGTCGATCTCTTCGCCAAGACCGGCTTCGGCAACGGCAGTCTTGATCTGCTCGGCCACTTTCTTCTCGAAATTCGAGAGGACCGAAACCGAATACCAGCGCTTGGCCATTGCAACCCACCTTGTCATCCGCCCTGCCTCAAACAGGGAAGTCTTTTCATTTCAAGCGGTTAACCCGCTTCGTCAGAACAAAAAACAGCGCGCCGCCGAATCGCTGCGCGCCGATTGTCCTTGAACCTGCGGCGAGATAGCCCCGCCACGGGGTGAAATCAAGGGGAATCGGACCAAACCCCGCGATTTGACGGACCGGCGCGGCAGGGGTCTGGCAGGTGCACGACCCAAGCCTGACCGGCCGGAAATCGGGCCTCGGGGCAGGTCAGGCAACGGGCCGATTTCAGCGGTTTTCGCGCAGGCCCAGGCGTCAGTGGAACGAATTCAGCACAAAGGTCAGACCGGCCTTGATGATGATATCAACCAGAGAAAAATAGGTCGCCGTCAGCGCGGCCATGATAAAGACCATGATCGTCGTCAGCATCACCTCGCGGCGCGTCGGCCAGGCGACCTTGGCCACTTCGGACCGGACCTGCTGGATGAACTGGATCGGGTTGGTCGTGGCCATCTGCGATTTCCGTCTGTTGCGTGTCACGCGCCGAGATACGCGGTTGACGGGGTGAATTCAAGGCCCGCGCCAAAACCCGCGCGATCTGATCATGGCGCGGCCCTTAACGCAATCCGCAAAGGCACCCAGCGTGTGATCCCGGGCCCCGTTTTGCGCGAAAACCAGGGCGTCAAAACCTTTCATTTTGGTTAACAGAAATTGACAAGCCCTTGTGAACAAACAATAAAACATGATGTCCAAAACTTGGACATCACCCCTTTTGCGCGGCTTTTCGGATCGCCGAAAGGGTCGTGCGGGGGCTGATCGCCTCGGCGGCGATGTTCAGATCCAGCACCGCACCCGTTCCCGCCGCCGTGGCCCGCCCCCAGGCGGCCGCGAAATCCTCTGTCCGTTCGACCCGTTCGGCATGAAATCCGTATGCCCGGGCCAAGGCCACGAAATCGGGGTTCTCCATCGTGGTGCCCGAAATCCTGCCTGGGTATTCCCGCTCCTGATGGGCGCGGATCGTGCCATAGATGCCGTTGTTCAGAATCAGGATCACCGGGGCAGCACCGTGTTGACGCGCCGTCGCCAGTTCCTGGCAATTCATCTGGAAATCGCCATCCCCGGCAAAGCACACCACCTGCCGCCCCGGATGGGCGATGCTGGCCGCAATCGCCGCCGGCACGCCATAGCCCATCGCCCCCGACTGCGGCCCCAAAAGCCGCGCCTTGGGGCCGAACTTGTAAAACTTGTCCGGCCAGACCGTGAAATTCCCCGCGCCATGGGTCAGGATCACATCCGCATCCAGCGCCCCGCCCAGCCATTCCATGACCTTGCCCATATCGACCGGTGAGGGCAGATCCCCCAGCCGGAACCCCGCCTCATAATCCGCCCGCGCCTTTGTCGCCCAATCAGCCCAACTGCCTCTGACCGGGGTCAGCCGTTCGGCAAACTCGCTGGGATCAGCCACGATCCCCAGGGTCGGCTGGTAGATCTTGCCGATCTCCAGCGACGAGGGGTGAACATGGATCAGCATTTGCTTTGGCACCGGCACCGTCATCACCGTATAGCCATCGGTCGTCATCTCGCCAAAACGCGGGTTGATCGCCAGGATCACATCCGCCCCGCTGATCAGGGACCGGACATGGGCCGGCATCCCCACGCCCGCTTCGCCGACATAGGCGGACGAGTGATTGTCGAACTGGTCCTGAAAGCGGAACGCCGCCACGACCGGAATGGCGCTGGCCTCGGCAAAAGCCTGCATGGCCGCGCGCCCCCGGTCTGTCCAGTTCGTCCCGCCCATCAGGATCACCGGCCGCATGGCCCCTTGCAAAAGCCCGGTCACCTCGGCCATCGCCGCCATGGTGGGTGCTGCCGGATGGATCCGCGAAGGCCCCGCCAGCGGCGCAACCTTGGGCCGCGCCGTCAACATGTTTTCCGGCAGCGCCACCACCACCGGCCCCGGTCGCCCGGTGGTCGCCTGCACCCAGGCGCGGGCCAGCAGTTCGGGGACGCGGTCCACCTCGTCGATCTCGACCGCCCATTTGGCCACCGTTCCAAAGATCGCGCGATAGTCGAATTCCTGAAACGCCTCACGCTCGCGCATGTCGGTGCCGACCTGACCCACGAACAGGATCATCGGCGCAGAATCCTGCTTGGCCGTATGGACGCCAATCATCGCATTGGCCGCCCCCGGCCCGCGCGTGACAAAACAGATGCCGGGCTGGCCCGTCAGCTTGCCCCAGGCCGCCGCCATGAAAGCGGCCCCGCCCTCGTTGCGACACAGAACATAGTCCAGACGCCCGACCGTATCATGCAGCGCATCCAGAACGGCCAGATAGCTTTCCCCCGGCACGCCAAAGCTTTTGACAGCCCCCAGCGCGATCAGGCTTTGCACCAGCAACTGTCCGCCGTTTTGCACCGTGTTCTGCATCAGGCAATCCTCCGTCCCTGTTGCATCTGGCTAGATTGCCAATTTGGGAAAGGCAATCCTTGGCCGCTTTGCCTGGCCCTTGCACAGCGGCGTGAAACCCGGTCTTCATGCGCCCAGCATCCAGGGAGGCGCCCATGCCCGAAGTCTTTATCTGCGACTACGTCCGCACGCCCATCGGCCGGTTCGGCGGCGCATTGGCCATGGTGCGCACCGATGATCTGGCCGCTGTGCCCCTTGCCGCCCTGATGGCCCGCAACCCAGGCGTCGATTGGCAGGATCTGGCGGATGTCGTGCTGGGCTGCGCCAATCAGGCGGGCGAGGATAACCGCAACGTCGCCCGCATGGCCGCACTTTTGTCGGGCCTTCCGGTCGAGGCGACGGGCACGACCGTCAACCGGCTGTGCGGCTCTGGCATGGATGCCGTGCTGATCGCCGCGCGGCAGATCCGGTCGGGCGAGGCCGATCTGATGATCGCAGGCGGGGTGGAATCGATGTCCCGCGCGCCCTTTGTCATGCCCAAGGCCGACACCGCCTTTTCCCGCCACGCCGAGATCCATGACACGACCATCGGCTGGCGCTTCGTCAATCCGCTGATCCAGGCGCAATACGGCGTCGATTCCATGCCCGAGACCGGTGAAAACGTAGCCGAGGATTTCGCCATTTCGCGCGCTGATCAGGATGGGTTTGCCCTGCGCTCGCAATTGCGCGCGACTGCAGCACAGGCGAATGGCCGCCTTGCCCGGGAAATCACTCCGGTGCGTATTCGCCAGCGCAAGGGCGATCCGATTGTGGTGGCGGTCGACGAGCATCCCCGCAGCACCACGCTGGACGCCCTGGCCCGGCTTCCAACCCCGTTCCGCAAGGGGGGCAGCGTTACGGCGGGCAATTCCAGCGGCATCAATGACGGCGCCGCCGCGCTTTTGCTGGCGAGCGCCGAGGGTGCCCGTCGCCATGGCCTTACCCCGCTGGCCCGGGTGCTTGGCGGGGCCACCGCGGGTGTTGCCCCCCGCATCATGGGCATTGGCCCGGCGCCTGCCTCGGCCAGGCTCATGGCGCGCCTTGGGCTGACCCAAGCCGATTTCGACGTGATCGAATTGAACGAGGCCTTTGCCGCACAGGGCCTGGCCACGCTGCGCCAGCTTGGGATTGCCGACGACGACCTTCGCGTCAACCCCAATGGCGGGGCCATTGCCTTGGGCCATCCGCTGGGCATGACCGGCGCCCGCATCACCGGCACGGCCGCCTTGCAAATGGCCCAGTCCACGGCGCGGCGCGGGTTGGCCACGATGTGCATCGGGGTCGGTCAGGGCATCGCCATTGCGCTGGAACGGGTCTGACAGGGCCGTCCCCACCCCGGGGCCCTTCGGGTATGTGTCAAACACTGCGTCCCGATCCCGGCGGGACCGCCAGTCAAGCCTTTGCGATCCAGCGCAATTCCCTGCGCCAATCCGCCACCACAGTCCCGGCCGGTTTGCCGGCCTGCGGCACGGTCCATCGCCGCCACTGTGGTTCAGGGTTCGATGGAATCCGAAATCTCCGCCTTTCGTTTCTAGGCAACACGGAGTCCGATGATCTTGTTTCCGTCAAAACCGGGACCGCTTGAAAGCGGGACGGATTTGCATGGTCGCGGAAATCGCTGCCTCTCGCATGCGCTTGAACGCGATTTCCGATAATCTCTTTGGTTCCATGAAAACCCTTCCCGCTCTAGCCATCCGCATGCCGCTGATAGGTGTTGATCCCGGCCTTGATGATGGCGGACAGGTCCATCAGGTTCTGCAAAAGGTCCGAGATGCTGGCATGCCTGGTGTCCAGCTGATCGATGGTTGCCGCCAGCCCGATGCCCGTGGCCCCAAGGCGGCCGCTTTCGACCCGCCCCATGACCCGAATGGTATCTAGCCCCAACATCATGCGCCGGATCTCGCCCGAGGCGGTTCTGAGTTCGCCTGACACATGTTCCGCCTTTTGCATCACATCATGGGCCTTTTGGCGGAACTGGGCCGCAATCTGCCCGAAATTCGCCCGTTCCGGGCTGAAGTCCACCAGGGCGCCGCTGTTGTCTTCATTGGCGAGGTAGGTTTGCACCTGCCCCATGAGCCGGGAAATCGATGCCAGGAACATCCCATCCCTGACGATATGGGACATCGACTGGCACAGATTGTTTTCGCTGCCGGCAAACTCCTCCAACCGACGCGAGACTTCACCGGAGGCGTATTTGTAATTGTCCGAAATGGCCGAAATCGGCCCGCCCGACGGCTCCAGCCGCGATGCGATGATGCGCATATTGGTCGGGATCGATTGCAGCGCCTCGAATTCCCGCATCAGATCAGCCTGCTTTTCACCCATGGCTTTCAGACTGCTGCCGACCGAACCCAGGAACGTTGTGCCCGTGGCATTGGTATGGCCCAGGGCCAGGTCCCGCGAGGCAAGCTCTGCCTCCAGCACCCGTGCGGCGAAATCGGGGTAATTTGCATAGCCCAGGTTGGCCAGCCGGCTGAGCAGAAGTTCGGCAGCTTTCTCGGGCGAAAGGGTCGCTTCGGCCTTTGCAATCTCGGCGTAAAGCGATTTGGCCTGACCGAAATGCGGGCTCATCGGCTTGATGCGCGCCGAAAGGTAACCGTCCGCCAGGGGAACGACCACTTCCAGAACCCAATACCAGCGACCCGAGGCCGAGAGGTTCTTGACATAGGCCACCATCGGATTGTCCGACTGGATGGTCTTCCACAAAAGCCAGAAGACCGCTTTGGGCATGTCCGGATTGCGGATGACCTTGTGCGGAGCGCCGATCAAGCGGTCCCAGTCAAAGCCCGAAACCCTGCGGAACACCTCGTTTCCGAACTGGATCACGCCGCGCTTGTCGGTGCGAGAGATGAAAAGCTCGTCAATCGTGAACGGCTCCTCACGGGTTTCTTCGGCGGGGACGATGGCTTTGCTCAAGGTCATTGGCGATCCCAAATCTTCATTGTTTGCTGACCATAGGACGCATGGGTTAAGGATTTCTAAGCTCGTTTTGCCGGCTGTCGATCCGGCACAGGCGGATAGTTCAACCTTTTCTGAACTTGAAGCAAAGACTTCAAATCAGGCAACCACTTCTTAAGGGAGCAACCCTATTTCTGGGTCCAGTTTCAACGGTCAGCAGCTGACAAGCCGCACAGTCGCGAATGGGACCAACAATGACGGACACATGGAAATGCTTTGTTCTGCCAGAGAATTACAGGCCAACCGAGGATGGCAGTCTGCAAGAGTTTCTACGGGCCAATGCGGGTTCCGCAGTCCGCATAAACGCGGGCAAACTTCGCAAACTTGATCCGATCTTGATCGAGCTTTTGCTGTGCGCTGCGCAGGCATGGCGCGCAAACCGCCTGCCTTTCGAGGTGATGGACCTCAGCCATCCCAATGAGGATGTCTTTTTGTGTCTTGGCATCAAATCGGACCACTTGATCTGGAGGGCGGCGGCATGACGATCAAAGTTTTGGCCATCGACGATTCACGCACAATTCGCAGCCTTGTCCAGAAAGTGATGGAGGAGGCGGGCTTTCACTGCGCCCTGGCGGATGACGGCGTGCAGGGCGTGGCACGGTTCCAGCAAGATCCGCCCGACGTCGTGATCACCGACATCAACATGCCCAATATGGATGGCTATGGCGTAATCGCGGCCATTCGCGCTGGATCGATCAATCGCAACGTGCCGATCCTGGTTCTGACGACCGAGAGCGCCTCACATCTCAAGGCCAAGGCCCGCGACGCCGGGGCCACGGGTTGGATCGTGAAGCCTTTTGATGACGCGGCCATCGTGTCGGTTGTCCGGCGCGTCACCGGGGCGAGGGCGTAGCATGTCAGCACAATCCTCGATCCGCGACATGTTCTTTGAGGAAAGCGAAGAGCTTCTGGAGGCGTTAAGCGAGGGTCTTGCCCTCATGCATGGCGGTGACCACAGCGATGACACGGTCAATGCGGTGTTTCGGGCCGTCCATTCGATCAAGGGGGGGGCGGGCGCCTTCAAGCTGACCGCGCTTGTGGCCTTTGCCCACCGCTTTGAAACGGTGCTGGACGAGGTGCGCAGCCACCGGTTGGCGATCGATCCAGAACTTATGCATACATTGCAGCGTTCGGCCGATCATCTGACCGACCTTGTCGAAGACGCCAGGACCGAAAGTGATGCAAGCAATGCCCAGATGCCTGATTTTCTTGTGGCCCTGGACGCCTGCCTTGGCGGCACACCCGCGCCTGAAAGTGACGTGGATGAAACCTTCGGCTTTGCCGCGATTTCCCTCGATCTCGATGATATTGGCGGCGATGCCGGATCTGCCGACTGCAACCACCAGATCACGATCCTGTTCCGCCCGCATGCCGCGCTTTACACCAACGGCCACGATCCCGCCCTCTTGATCGCCACTTTGGGCGACTTTGGCGAGGTCGAGGCTATTCCGGACCTGTCGCGTCTGCCGGGCCTTGATGACTTTGACCCCGGCAATCCCAATCTCGGCTGGGAAATCCGCCTTGCCTCGGAGGTTGGGATCGCAGCGGTTCAAGAGGTGTTCGAATTTGTCGAGGGGCTGTGCGATCTGGAAATTCGCGCCGTGGAACCACAAGCATCGGCGCCGGGCGGGCCCGACCTGGCCGGACCGGCGTCGGAGTTGACCGCTGCCGAACCCACTGAGGGGCTGCCCGAGGTGGCCGTCATTGCACCGGCCCCCAAAATCGTGGCGGCCCAGACTCGCGACGATGCTACGGCAGAACCGGTTCAGTCCGGCGAAAAGTTTGGGCCCAAACCCACGTTGCGGGTCGATCTTGACCGGGTCGACCGGCTGATCAATGCGGTGGGCGAGCTGATCATCAACCAATCCATGATCGCCCAGCGCGTCCAGGAACTGCGGCTGGCGACCGACGCCGATGTTGTCAGCCATGTCGAAGATTACCGTCTTTTGGCGCGCGACATTCAGGAAGCGGTCATGGCCATTCGGGCCCAGCCCGTCAAACCCTTGTTTCAACGCATGTCCCGCATCGTGCGCGAGGCCGCCGATTCCACGGGCAAGACCGCACGCCTGGTCACCAATGGCGAAAGCGCCGAAATCGACAAGACCGTGGTCGAGCGTCTTGCCGACCCCCTGACCCATATGATCCGCAATGCCGTCGACCATGGGCTTGAATCGCCCGAGGGTCGCATCGCTGCCGGCAAGGATCCCTGCGGCACCATCTACCTTTCTGCGGCCCATCGCTCGGGTGCGGTGATCATCACGATCCGCGACGACGGCGCGGGGTTGAACCGCCGCAAGATCCTGGAGATTGCGCGCAAGAAGAACCTTGTTGCCGCCGAAGCCGAACTGACCGATCCCGAGATCGACGCCCTGCTTTTCCTGCCGGGCTTTTCCACCGCATCAACCGTGTCGAACCTGTCAGGTCGTGGTGTGGGTCTGGACGTGGTGCGCAATGCCGTGGCCGCACTTGGCGGTCGCGTCTCGATCTCCTCGACGCCCGGACATGGCACGGAATTCACCATTTCGCTGCCTTTGACCCTGGCGGTGCTGGACGGGATGCTGGTCTCGGTCGCCAATCAGATCATGGTGATCCCAATTACCGCCGTGCATGAGACGATCCGCCCCGGCATGCACGAGATGCACACAGTCGGGTCCGATGATCGGCTGTTGTCGATCCGGGGCAAGTTCATCCCCATGGTCGATGTGGCAGAGGGTCTGGGCTTCACCCGGCTTGGGGGCAAGACCGAGCCGCAGACGCTTTTGCTCGTGGAAACCGAAAATCAGGGGCAATGCGCCTTGATCGTCGACAAGGTTTTCGACCAGCGCCAGGTCGTGATCAAGGGACTTGATACCAATTATGGCGCGGTTCCGGGCGTCTCGGCGGCCACGGTTCTTGGCGACGGTCAGATCGCGCTGATCCTTGATCCCGACGCGATTGCCAACAACCGCGTCTTGCCCACGGGCGATCACAGGGCCGCCATCAAACAGAATGAGGGGAAAAATCGTGCAGTCGCTTGAACACAGCATTCGGTCCGAAGTGGAATTCGTCACTTTCAATACCGGCGGTCAAAGTTTCTCGATGGATATCCGGCAGGTGCGCGAAATTCGCCGCTGGAGCCCGGTGACCCCCCTGCCCCATGCCCCGGCAGAGGTGCTGGGCGTCATGAACCTGCGCGGCTCGGTCATTCCGATCTTCGATCTGTCGGTGCGCTTTGGTCTGGGCCCGACGCCTGACAACCCGCGCAATGTCGTGGTCATCGCGGCCTGCGACAGCCAGACGGTTGGCCTGCTGGTGGAATCGGTATCCGAGATTCTGTCTGTCGCGCCGGACCGGATTCAGGAAACGCCGGATCTGCGCAACGACAACTCCCGCCAAAGCATCATCGGGGTCATCCCGGTCGAAGACGGCATGACGCGGGTGATCGACCTGGGGGCGGTCATTCAGTCGGACCGCAGGCCGCTGCAATGAACGCAGCCGCAGCCGCACAGCAGGCCAATGTCGGCAGCGTCGCCAATTACGCCTTCAGCGACGCCGACTTTGCGGTGATCGCGCAGCGCGCCCATGCGGATTTCGGCCTGTCCCTGACCCTTGCCAAAAAGGATCTGGTCTATTCGCGGCTGACCAAACGCCTGCGTCAGCTGGGTCTGAACGACTTTCAAAGCTACTGCCGCCTGATCGAGGCTCCGGGGTCTGACGACGAACGCTCCCAGATGCTGTCGGCCCTGACCACCAATGTCACGCATTTCTTCCGCGAAGATCATCATTTCGACACCCTGCGCACCAAAGTCCTGCCGCCCCTGATCGACAGGGCGCGCCAGGGCGGACGGCTGCGCATCTGGTCGGCCGGTTGCTCTGCCGGTCAGGAACCCTATTCGCTGGCCTTCACCTTGCTGGCTCTTTGCCCGGATGCCGACCGCTTCGACATGCGCATCCTGGCCACCGATGTTGATCCCGCCATTCTGACCCGTGCCCGCGAAGGCAACTATGAAACCGATGAGATCAAGACCCTACCCGAGGCGATGCGCGCACAGCATGTGGTTGCCGCGGACGGAACACGCTCTGCCATTGGTGAAAAGGCGCGGGCGCTGATCAGTTTTGGCGAGTTGAACCTGATGCAGGAATGGCCGATGCGTGGCCCGTTCGACGTGATCTTCTGCCGCAACGTCGCGATCTATTTCGACAAGCCAACCCAGGCGCGCCTGTGGCTGCGCTTTGCCGAACTGCTGCCTGCGGGCGGCACCCTGTGCATCGGCCATTCCGAGCGTGTCGCAGGACCGGCATCCCAGATTTTGGAACCCTTCGGTGTCACCACCTACCGCAAGACCGGCGCCGGACAAGACGAAAAAGCCAGAAATCATCATGAAGGAAATCCGCGATGAGCCTGAAAGAATCCATACG
>JAYSWK010000246.1:0-4705 GCA_043718085.1 Rhodobacterales bacterium | reverse complement strand
CGCCGGTTGTTTGGGCAACAAAATGCAGTTTGCCGCTGCGACCTTGCGTTTTTCGCTTGGGTTGTGGGCCGGGGGCAGTTTATCTGATCTCTCGGAAGCAAGAGATGTCCATGCAGAACCCAAACGACCCCGCCCCCTTTCGACTTGTGGCCATTCCGCGCCTGGCGTCCGGTGGCCGTTGGCGGGTCGAGGCGATGCGGTCGCTGTCGGAGGCCTGCTTTTTGTGGTTCACCAAGGGCCAGGGCCGCATCACTTTGGCCGGTGTGACGCGCGGCTACACCGCCCACAACGGCATCTTCATTCCACCCGGCGTCATGCATGGCTTTGAGGTCGGGCCACAAGTCTTTGGCACAGCCGTGTTTTTTGGCAAGAACTGCCGCGTGACCCTGCCCGAAAAGCCGTTGCACCTGCGCATCCGCGAAGTTCACGCCCAGCAAGAGATGAACGTGACCCTGGACGCGATCCAGCGCGAACTGGACAGCACGACCCCCGCGCATGACCGCGCGGCCGAACATTATCTGGGGCTTCTGGGCGTCTGGCTGGAACGCCAGGCCGCCAAGGCCCTGCCGGACGCGCCCCGCCCCGATGCCGCCTGGCGGCTTGTCGCCCGCTTTACCGCGCTGTTGGAGCAGGAATTCCGCTCTGGTGCCGGGGTGGGCGAACTTGCCGCCCGGCTTGGCGTCACCGCGACCCATCTGACGCGTTGCTGCAAACATGCCTGCGGACGCTCGGCGATCGAGCTGTTGCAGGACCGCCGGATCTTTGAAGCGCGCCGGTTGCTGAGCGAGACCAAGCTGCCCGTCAACCATATCGGCACTGCGCTGGGCTTTGCCTCGGCGGCCTATTTCACCCGCGCCTTCCAGCATCGCACCGGCTCGTCGCCCTCGGCTTTCCGCCGCAGCCAATAGTCTGCGCCACGCCCCCGGCGATTCGTCCGCCTTAACGGAAATCTTGCCCTTTCTGGCGGACGCCGCGAATCGCGCCGGATTTGCCCGCCCTTTTGCCGAACAGATCGCGCAATGTCGCAAACGTTACACTGCTTGGCGTTTCCTGACGTTGACGCGACGGCGCAAAAGATGCGCAATAAGCCCGGTGATGTTTGCTCTTGGTATCGGCAAGTGGCGCGGCCCGTCGTGGGGAGGGGCGGCCACTGGACTGCTGCAAAGGATGCGCACCACACATGAATCGCAACGATCCGGGCAAAGCCTGACAGGGAGACGATCTATGACCTACCACACAAAAACCAAGGCGCTGCATCCAGCCGCCCAGATGCACCTGAAAGAGGTGCATGAGGGCAAGCTGGACCGCCGCGAGTTTCTGACCCGCACCACCGCGCTTGGCCTCAGCGCCACGGCGGCTTACGGTCTTTTGGGCATGGCTGCCCCGGCGGCGCAAGCGGAAGCCAAGGTTGGCGGCATCCTGCGCGTCGGCATGGAAACCAAGGCACAGAAAGATCCGCGTCTGGCCGACTGGCCGCAGATCGCCAACATCTATCGCGGCTGGCTGGAATATCTGGTCCAGTACAACCCCGATGGCACCTTTGAAGGCCGCCTGCTGGAAAGCTGGGAAGCCAATGCCGATGCCACCGAGTACACGCTGAATGTACGCAAGGGCGTAAAGTGGCAAAATGGCGACGATTTCACCGCCGCTGACGTCTTGAACAACTTCAAGCGTTGGACCGATGGCAATGTCGAAGGCAACGCCATGGCGTCGCGCTTCCTCGGTCTGGTCGATCCGGCCACCAAGACGCTGCGTGAAGGCTCGGTCGTTGTTGTGGATGACCACACCGTCAAGCTGATGATGTCGCAATCTGACGTCGCCGTGGTGCCGAACATCGCGGACTATCCCTCGGCTCTGGTCCATTCCAGCTTCAAGGACGGCGATGATCCGTCGGTCGGCGCCATCGGCACCGGTCCTTATGTTCCGGGCGAAATCTCGGTCGGCCAGAAGATGACCCTGGTGCGCGCGCCGGATACGCACAAGTGGTGGGGCGGCGTCGCACCGCTGGACGAGATCCACTATATCGACTTTGGCACCGATCCGTCGGCCATGGTCGCCATGGCCAACTCTGACGAGATTGACGTGAACTATGAAAGCACGGGCGAATTCATCGACCAGTTGAACACGCTGGGCTGGACCAAATACGAGGCCATTACCGCGGCAACCATCGTCGTCCGCTTCAATGCCGCGACTTCGGAACTGTACAAGGAAAAGGAAGTCCGTCAGGCGCTGCAAAAGTCGGTAGATCCGAAAGTTGTGCTGGATCTGGGCTACAAGGGTCTGGGCACCACGGCTGAGAACCACCACGCCTGCCCGGTTCACCCGGAATATGCCAAGCTGGATGCGCAAGTGTTCGACAAGGCCGGCGTCAAGGACATCCTGGCCAAGCACAACATGGCGGATACCGAGTTCGAACTGATCTCGCTGGACGGTGGCTGGGAACTTGACACCTCGGATGCGGTGGCGGCGCAAATGCGGGATGCCGGCATCAATGTGAAGCGCACCGTGATGCCAGGTTCGACCTTCTGGAATGACTGGCAGAAATACCCGTTCTCGTCGACCACATGGAACCACCGCCCCCTGGCCGTGCAGAACATGTCGCTGGCCTATACCTCGACGGGTTCGTGGAACGAAACCGGCATGGCGAATGCCGATTTCGACGCCGCGATGACCAAGGCCCTTGGTTTGGCAGATGCCGATGCGCGCCGTGAAGTTGCGGCCGTGCTGGAAAAGATCCTGCAAGACGAAGGCGTGATCATCCAGCCGTTCTGGCGCTCGCTGTTCCGCCATGCCAAGCCGAATGTTGTCGGCGTGGTCATGCACCCGGCGCTTGAGCATCACCACGCCGAGTGGTCGCTGGCCTAAGACCAACGGAAGGGGCGCATTTTGCGATGCGCCCCTTTCCAATTCGCGATGCACCGCCCAAGGCGGGCCTGAAATCAACGCGACGGGGAGCGTTCCATGCTGAAATTCGTCGCGCGGCGGCTGAGTGTCATGGTGTTGACCGCATTGGTCCTGACATTCGTCGTCTTTTTTCTGACCAACCTCGCCCCCAACCTGGAAAAGCTGGCCCGCACCGAAGGGTCCGTGCGGATGACCGACGACCAGGTCGCATCCTGGATCATCGAAAACGGCCATGGCGGGTCGGTTCTGTACCGCTATACCGAATGGCTGGGGATCAGCCCCGGCTGGACCTTTACCGATGAAAAGGGCGATACGCGCGGTCTGTGCATCAACCGCGACAACACGCCCGAAACCGCGCCGAAACGCTGTGGCCTGTTGCAAGGCAACTGGGGCCATTCCACCAGCTTCAAGAAGTCGGTGCTCGAGGTTCTGGGCCGCGCGATGGGGGCCACCGGCTGGCTGATGCTGGGGGTCATGCTGGTCATGGTGCCGACGTCGCTGCTGATCGGTGTTCTGGCGGGGATGCGCGAAGGCAGCCGGATGGACCGCATCCTGTCAACCTTTGCGATCGCCTCGACGGCGACACCCGAATATGTGTCCGGCGTCATTCTGGTGGCGCTGCTGGCCTCGCCCGTCACCGGACTGTCGCCCCTTTTGTCCTCGTGGGGCTGGATCGACGGCAAGACCCTGTTCATGGGCACGGCGACCTCGGCCATGGATGACATCACCTTCTGGAACTTTGCCCTGCCCATCGGCACCATAGCCCTTTACGGCATCGGCTATATCGCCCGCATGACCCGCGCCTCGATGACCGAGGTGATGACCCAGCAATACATCCGCACCGCCCGGTTGAAGGGCGCGTCGTTTCAGCAGGTCGTGCTGCGCCACGCCCTGCGCAACGCCCTGATCGCGCCCTTTACCGTGATCATGCTGCAGTTTCCCTGGCTTTTGAACGGCGTGGTGATCGTCGAGACGCTGTTCAACTACAAGGGCTTTGGCTGGACCCTGGTCTGGGCCGCCGGCAACAATGATATTGAGCTTCTGCTCGGCTGTTCGGTCGTCGCAGTTTTGGTGGTTCTGGTGACCCAGCTGATTTCCGACATCGGCTACGTCTTCCTTAACCCGCGCATCAGGATGGCATGAGACATGGACGCACTTTCCTGGGGACAAATCATCGGTCTGATCGCCAAGCAGTTCTGGCCGGTCTGGCTGGCGCTGGTGGTGACCTATGCCCTGTCGATCCGCTACAAACGCCGGCTTGGCCTTTTTGGCAAGCTGTTTGACAGCCCGGTCGGCATGATCGGCTTTGGCATCGTGATGTTCTGGGTCTTTACCGCCATTTTTGCCGACATGATCATCACCCATGACCCCATTGGCCAGTTGGGCTCGGTCAAGAACCCGCTGCCCGGCATGCCGGTGCTGAACCCCAAGGAGGGCCAGTATCCCTGGTATCTGCTGGGCGGTGACCATCTGTCGCGCGACGTGTTCAGCCGCATGGTGATGGGGGCCCGCCAGGTGCTGATCATCGCGCCCGCCGCCACGACATTCGCCTTCATCGTCGGCGTCACCCTGGGCCTGCCTGCGGGCTATTTCGGCGGCAAGCTGGACACCATCCTGTCGTTCTTTGCCAATCTGGTTTTGGCGTTCCCTGTGATCTTGTTGTTCTATCTGCTGGTGACGCCCGAAATCCGCAATACCGGCATTCCAATCTATCTGGCGGCGGTGTTGTTCATCTTTCCTGTGGTGTTTTTTGCCACCCTGTTTAACTCGCGGTATTTCACCAACCCGCCAAAGCGCAACC
>JAYSWK010000245.1:0-4706 GCA_043718085.1 Rhodobacterales bacterium | reverse complement strand
GCTGTGCACAGCAAAGCCATCATCTGGGCCTGCAAATCGGTCGGAAAGCCGGGGAAGGGCTCGGTCGTGACATTCACCGCCTTGACCCGCCCGTTCTTGCGCGACACTTTCAGCCCGCGCCCGGTTTCGGTGACCGATACACCCGCCTCGTCCAGCTTTTCGGCAAAGGCCCCGACAAGGTCCAGCCGCCCGCCCAGACATTCCACCTCGCCGCCGCAAATGGCAGGCACCAGCATATAGGTGCCAAGCTCGATCCGGTCCGTGACCACGGGATGGGTGGCCCCATGCAGCCGGTCGACGCCCTGAATGGTGATCGTGGACGTGCCCTCGCCGTCAATCTGGGCGCCCATCTTGCGCAGGCAGCGGGCAAGATCGACGATTTCCGGTTCGCGCGCCGCGTTCTTCAAGACCGTCGTGCCCTTGGCCAAAGTCGCCGCCATCAAGGCGTTTTCCGTGGCACCGACCGAAACAAAGGGAAATTCGAACACCGCCCCCTTAAGCCGCCCGCCCGGGGCCTTGGCATGGACATAGCCGTCCCGCAGGTCCAGAACCGCCCCCATGGCCTCCAGCGCCTTCAGATGCAGATCCACGGGCCGCGCGCCAATCGCACAACCGCCGGGCAACGAGACAACGGCATGGCCATCCCGCGCCAGCATCGGCCCCAGCACCAGGATCGAGGCGCGCATCTTGCGCACAATGTCATAATCGGCGGTGTGATTGAACACATCATGGCTTGACATGGCCAGCACCAGACCGTCCTGCAGACTGGCCACTTCGGCCCCCAGCGACTGCAAAAGCTGGGTCATCGTGGCGATGTCCGACAGACGCGGCGCATTGGTCAGGGTCAGGGGCTCGTCGCTCAGCAACGTGGCGGGCATCAGCGTCAGACAGGCATTCTTGGCCCCTGCAATCGGGATCACCCCCGACAAAGCCCCGTTGCCCCTTACCAGTATCGAATCCATGCCTGCCTCATTCCTTGTCTTTGTCCGGGCCAGTCGCGCCGGCCTCGTCTACTGCGGTCCGCAGGCGAACCTGCGCCTTGCGCTTGGCCATATTGGCCTTCAACGCCGCTTTCAGCCGCATAGTGCGATCCTGCGCCCGCGTCACTTTCGCTGGGTTCTTGGGTCCGGACTTGGGCGCGCTGCTCATGGCGCCTTCCATAGCGCAGCCTGCGGCAAGGGTCCAGTTCGGAAGGCCAAATTGCGCTTGCAAGCCGCGGGGATTGCGTCTAATCACCCGCCACGTCGCGCAGGGACCCCTGAGCGACCCCGGTGCTGCAGTAGCTCAGTGGTAGAGCACTCCCTTGGTAAGGGAGAGGTCGAGAGTTCAATCCTCTCTTGCAGCACCATTATTTTTTGAAAAATGGCGTTATTCCAATTGCTTGCCTAAATCTGTGGCAAGCCTGTCCCCCTATTTATCCCCTCTTGCGACCGCGGTAGGGGGTTACGCGCGAAACGGCCACTTTCAACTATTCTGGAATGGGCCAGGAGGGGCAAGGTTTCCAGAAGGGGTTGGTCGGTGGCGGGGCTAAGGCCGGTCGCGGCGGTTTCCCATGAAACGGCCCGGGCTCGGTATGTCGGGGTCTGCGATTGAACTATCGGGGCCAACCTTGCCAAACCACCAAACAGTGTGTTCCATGTGGTCAAAAATCATAAAGGAGGCGCGTCCTTGAACAAGAAACTCTTTCGGTCGCAAACCCTCAATGTGATGTCAGAGTCATCGATCGGGGCCACAGCATGACCCTCACCTTGATGCAGCTGGAGCGTCATCTGTTCCGCGCCGCGGATGTCCTTCGGGGCAAGATGGATGCCTCTGAGTTCAAGGAATACATCTTTGGCATGCTGTTTCTGAAACGCTGTTCCGATGTCTTCGACGAAGTTCGTGAGCAAGTTGTCGAAAAGCGGATCGCAAATGGCATCGCGCCGGAGCAGGCCGAAAAGGATGCTGAGGACAAGGTCTGGTATGGCAAGCATGGCACTTTCTGGGTGCCGCCACAGTCCCGGTTCGACTACCTCATCGACGAAGCCCACGAAAACATCGGTGACAAGCTGAACAAGGCCCTCGGTGGGATCGAGTCTGAGAACATCGCTCTCGAAGGTGTCCTCGATCACATCGACTTCACCCGGAAGGTTGGGCAAACCAAGATGCCCGACATAAAGCTGCGCCAGCTGATCACCCATTTCGGTGACCTCCGTCTGCGCAACGAGGATTTCGAGTTCCCAGACCTTCTGGGCGCCGCATACGAATATCTGATTGGCGAGTTTGCAGACTCGGCCGGCAAGAAAGGTGGCGAGTTCTACACACCCCGTTCGGTTGTCCGCATGATGGTGCGACTGCTGAAGCCCAGGCTTGAACACGACATCTATGACCCGTGCTGCGGATCTGGGGGCATGCTGATCGCGGCCAAGGAATACATTGACGAACATGGCCAGGAAGGTCGCAGAGCAAACCTTTTCGGTCAGGAAGCCTCTGGGACGGTCTGGTCTATCGCCAAGATGAACATGCTTCTGCACGGGATCAGCAGCGCTGATCTGCAGAACGATGACACCCTTGGCGAGCCCCGCCACATCGAGAACGGCGAGTTGCGCCGGTTTGACCGTGTTCTGACAAATCCTCCGTTCTCGATCAATTGGGGCACAACGGACAAGGACAAGGCCGGCAATCCAGCATGGCAGCCGAAGTTCCCGGAGCGATTTTTCCATCAGGTGCCTTTAGGCGCCAAGAAGGCCGACCTGATGTTCCTGCAGCACATGTTGGCCGTGACCCGTGAAGGCGGCATGATTGCGACGGTCATGCCGCACGGCGTTCTGTTCCGGGGCGGTGATGAGGGGAAGATCCGCAAGAAGATCATCGAAGATGACTTGATCGAGGCGGTCATCGGCGTCGCGCCCAACCTCTTTTACGGCACCGGCATCCCGGCCTGCATCATCGTCCTGCGTCAGCAGGTCCACCACGGCGCTAATCTCGTTTCCGGCAAGGCCCCACAACGTCAGGGCAAGATCCTCTTCATCAACGCCGACCGCGAGTATTTCGAAGGCCGCGCCCAGAACTTCCTGCTGCCCGAGCATATCGAAAAGATTGTCAATACCTTCGAGGAGTTCCGCGCGGTCCCAGGCTTTTCGGCCATTGTCGACCTTGCTACGCTGGAGGACAACGACTGGAACCTCAACATCCGCCGCTATGCTGACAATGCCCCGCAGCCAGAACCCCATGACGTGCGGGCGCACCTGCTGGGTGGCATCCCCAGGGCCGAGGTTCAGGCCAAGGCGGCCCTGTTCGCCGCCCATGGCTTTGATCCTGCCGACCTGCTGATCCCGCGCGATGCCCATTATTTCGACTTCGCCGCCCCCTTGCAGAAGAAGGCCGACCTTAAACCTGCCATCGAGGCCAACCGCGGTATCCTCGCCCGAGAGGCCCTGATCCGCGACACCTATGAGGGCTGGTGGCGTGCCCATTCCGCCCGCATCACCGATCTGGCGACGCAAGGCGGCAATCCGGCTGCCCTCATCGCCCTGCGAGAGGAGTTGCTGGCGAGTTTCACCCAGAGCATTGATGCCTTGGGCATGCTCGACCCCTTTCAGATCCGCGGTATCATCGCCCTGTTCTGGAACCAGTCCCGCTATGATTTTCTGACAGTGATGGCACGCGGCACCAAAGGGTCGGTCGATGCTTGGCGCACGTCCATCGTGACGGCGCTGGAGGACAAGACGGCCAAGGAAAGCCCGCTGGGCCACAAGCTGGTCAAGTTCCTGATGGGCGATTTCGTAACCGAACTGGCTGGGCTTGGGGCGAAGAGGGCGGAACTGGAAGCGCAGATCAAAGCCGCGACCGCCGTGCCGGAGGAAGGCGATGAAGAGGCGGACGAGGCGGAACCCGTGGACGCGGTGCAGGTCAAGCTGTGGAAAAAGGACCTCACTGCCGTAAAAAACACGCTGAAAGCCAAGGAGGCGCAGTTTGTGGCCGAGATTGACAAGGCCGTCGCAGGCCTGACGCCCGAGGCGGCGGGCAAGCTGCTGCTCGACATCCTGCACCGCGACTTGGAGGTGATCCTGACCCGCTATGTCGCGGCCCAGCGGGCGCAGATCGTGGCGGCCTTTGAATCCTGGTGGGACAAATACCGCGTCACCCTGACCGAGATTGAGGCGGCGCGGGCCGCGGCCACGGACAAGTTGGCGGGCTTCTTGAAGGGCTTAGGGTATGTCTGAGCCGGATCAACGCCAAATGGTTCCGGTGTCTGGCCTTGTCTCCCCAGTTGATGAGAAGATCGCGATAAGGAAGAATCCGGCGCTTCCCTACATCGGGCTTGAACACATTGGGACAAGAAACGCCCGGCTCTTAGGCTCGGCATCTCCGGAAAGTTCGATCAGCGTCAATTCTGTATTCCAGCAGGGCGATGTCTTGTTTGGAAAACTGCGGCCGAACTTGAGGAAGTGCGTGTCAGCACCTTTTGCCGGTTATTGCTCGACCGATATTTTGGTGCTCAGGGCGCGCCCGGGGCACGATCCGGGTTTTGCGGCGAGGGTCTTTCAAACAGAAGCCCTTGGCAACGAGGCTGAAAGAACTTCGATGGGCACGAAGATGCCCAGAACTTCCTGGGTAGGGCTGTCCAAGTTCAAGGTCAACGTTCCAAGCCTCCCCGAACAATCCAAAATCGCCGAAATCCTTGACACGTTGGACGAGGCGATCCGGGGGACGGAGGCGGTGGT
>JAYSWK010000244.1:0-1862 GCA_043718085.1 Rhodobacterales bacterium | reverse complement strand
GCCCTGATCCAGCATGGCCGAAACCGAGCTTTGGATGGCAGCATGGGTCAGACGGGCGATCATCGAACCAAGCGAGATGCGCCGCACCCCCATGGCCGCAAGCTCGGTCACGGTCAGGTTGCGGATCGGCCCGGCCGCCAAAGCATTGACGGGTTTGCGGACTGCGGCCAGAACCTGGGCCAGTTCGGCCTTGCCGGGCGGCACGGGCAGATACAAAAGGTCGGCCCCGGCCTGTTCAAAGGCCCGCAGGCGGCGAATGCCCTCGGCCAGATCATAGGTGCCGTTCATCACACCGTCAGCGCGGGCGCACAGAACGAACGGACGCCCCAGGACGCGGGCTGCCGCCGCCGCAGCCTTGATGCGTTCGACCGCAAGGGCAAAATCATAGGGCGCTGACCGGGGCGCGTTATCTTCGATCGAGCAGCCCGACAGGCCGACGCTGGCGGCCAGGCGGATGGTTTCGGCAACCGCCTCGGGCGCATCGGCAAAGCCGTTCTCAAAGTCGCCACTGACGGGAAGTCCGGTCGCGGCCACGATGGTTTCGGCATGGGTCAAAGCCTCGTCCCGCGTCACCGTGGCGTCGGGGCGGCCCAGGGTAAAGGCATGGGCCGCCGACGAGGTGGCAAGCGCCTTGGCCCCCAGACCCGCCATCATGCGCGCCGAGCCTGCATCCCATGGGTTGGGAATGACAAAGCAGCCCGTCTGATGCAGATCGTGGAAGGTCTGGTGCCGGGTCACGCGCGCACCTTTTCGGATTTCGGATCATACATCGGAACCAGAGAGGCCACGGCCTCGTGCCGCTGGCCCGCCACTTCAATCTCGTATCTGGCACCCAGGACATCGGCGTCGGACTGACCCTTGCAGGGGACATAGCCCATGCCGATGGCACCGCCCAGATAATGGCCGTAGTTGCCCGAGGTCACGGGGCCGACGATCTTGCCGTCACGGACAATGGCTTCGTTGTGAAAGAGCAGGGGTTCGGGGTTTTTCAGGCGGAACTGAAGCATCTTGCGGTCAAGTCCGGCCTCTTGCTTGCGCAACACGGCATCGCGGCCAAGGTAGGACGGCTTCTTGCGGCTGGCGGTGAAGCCAAGGCCTGCTTCCAGCACGTGATCCTCGTCGGTGATGTCGTGGCCCCAGTGGCGATAGGCCTTTTCGATGCGGCAACTGTCCAGCGTATGCAGCCCGCAAAGCTTAAGTCCCAGGGGCGCGCCCGCTTCTTCGATGGCTTCGAACACATGGGCGGTCTGGTCGGACGAGGCGTAAATCTCCCAGCCCAATTCGCCGACATAGGTCACGCGGTGGGCACGGGCGACACCCATGCCAATCTCGATTTCCCGTGCGGTGCCAAAGGGATGGGCGGCGTTGCTGAAGTCCATGGGCGACACGCTTTGCATCAGGTCGCGCGCTTTTGGCCCCATGATGCATAAGGTCGACTCGGCCGCCGTCATGTCGGTGATGACGGCGAAATCATCGCCTAGATGGGACCGCAGCCAGGCCAGATTGCGCTGAATGGTGGCACCGGGGACGACCATGAGATAGGCGGTTTCGCCTAGGCGGGTGACGGTCACGTCGGCTTCGATCCCGCCGCGTTCGTTCAGGAGCATGGTATAGGCGATGCGGCCCGAGGCCACGTCCATCTCGGCTGAACACAGGCGGTTGAGATAGCGGCAGGCGTCGCGGCCCTCGATACGGATCTTGCCAAATGAGGTCATGTCGAAGAAACCCACACCCGTGCGGACGGCCAGGTGTTCGGCCTTTTGGTTGTCAAACCAGTTCTGGCGTTTCCAGGAGTATTTATAGGCTGCCTCTTGACCGGGGTTGGCAAACCAGTTCGCCCGCTCCCAGCCCGCAACCTCGCC
>JAYSWK010000243.1:0-1863 GCA_043718085.1 Rhodobacterales bacterium | reverse complement strand
GTTCATCAGGCCCACCAAGTCAAAGTGACCGCAGCCAAAAGCGCGATCACGACTGTTTCTGCCAGAATGATAACGGCGGCGGTGGGGCCGACTTCGACCAGCTGGCCAAGGCTGGTTTTGGTGCCAAGAGCGGCGATTGCCACAACCAGCAGCCAGCGTGACAGATCGGCCGTCAGGGTGCCGATTTCCGCAGGGATCAGCCCAAAGCTGTTGAGACACATCAGCGCCACGAAGCCAATCAGAAAAGCCGGGAAGTGCGCCGCTTTGCTGTGGGCGTCATTGGCATGGCTATAGCGCAAGCGAACAAAGACGGTTATCGCGGCGATGATCGGCACCAGCATCGCCACCCGCATCAGCTTGACGATGGTCGAAGTGTTTCCGGCGGTATCGGAAATCGAGAAGCCCGCACCGACCACTTGCGCTACATCATGCACGGTGGCACCGATGAAGATGCCGGCCTGCACATCATCAAAGCGCAAAAGTCTGGCGATGATCGGATAGACAACCATAGCCACAGTGCTGAGCGCGGTGACGGCAACCACGGTAAAGATGGTGTCGCGCTCGGAAATACCATTTGGACCGCGCGGCAGAACCGAGGTCAGCGCCAGCGCCGCAGAGGCTCCGCAGATCCCTACCGCGCCGCCGGTCAGCAGGCCGAACAGCCCGCTTTTGCCCATTGCGCGGCACAGCAACACACCCACAAGCATACTCAGCGTGACGCCGCTGACCGCCAGAAAGAAAGGCACAATCCCAAGGTCCATCATACTGGCCAACGTCACGCGGGCGCCCAGTAAAGCGACCCCGAACCTGAGCAGCGATTTTGAAGCGAAAGTCACCCCCGGCTCGAACTTGCCCACCGGATCGACAAAGTTGAACGCCATACCCAAAAGTAACGCAAACAGCATCACCGGAGCGCCGTAATGGGATGTCAGAAAGGACGCGGCCATTGCCACAGTGGCGCAAAGCACGACCCCAGGCACCAGATCCCGGAGCCCATCCATGCGTGCGGCCATTATCATGGTGCCACCCGTGGCAGAGCCAGGAAGTTGGTCAGCGGCGTGTGCGGTCGCAGCAATGTGCGTTCCGCAATCATTCCCTCGACCATCGCCTGATCGCCGCTGCGTCCGGCGGCCGCCAGCAAAGTCAGATTGAGAATATCGCGCTGCGCGGCAGAGCCGCCAAACAGATGCGAATTGTGCCGGTATCCCGACAGAAGATCCTTGGCCATGTCATAGTCGCCATGGCCAAAGGCATAGATTCCCTGCACGATCGGCAAGCCTGCCGCCTTGATCACGATTGAACTGGTCGTGGGTCCGTCCAGATTGGCCTCAAGTGCGTCCAGCAGCGCTCGGGCATGGCCTTCACGGCCTGTCGCCATAAAGGCAAACATCGCATGCATGTCCGTGAAACACATATAGGCCTGATCCACGACCGGCTCGTACAGCTTCGCCGTCGCTTCCCAGCGGTCGCCGGTATCGACCCCGTCCAGTTGCAGCCGCCAAAGCATTGCCGTGGAATCATGCGCATCCATCAGCACCGATTTAGGGGTGACCTTCATATAGGTGTCATGCACCGCCAACGCGCGATCGAACTGACACTCCTCGACATAATAAAGCCCCAGATGCCAGCGGTTGTGGATCGACAGGTAGTTCTTGCCCGCCCACATCGCTTCGCAGTTTTCCATAAAGGAAATGCCGGCTTCGGTCTTGCCCTGCATCTCGTAGCAATGCGCGAGCGCATGAACCCCCCAGGTGTCACGGGGGTTCAGGGTCACGCACTGCAGCGCCATTTCTTCGGCCTCGGCATAGTGCCCGGCCTCTTCCAGACCGAAGGCTTGCATCCCCAGAATGAAAGAGTAGTCGG
>JAYSWK010000242.1:0-1864 GCA_043718085.1 Rhodobacterales bacterium | reverse complement strand
CGATCGGCTCGACGATCGAAGCCGAGGCCCGCCCGGTGCGCAGGCTGGCGAATTCGGTGCGCAAAGCATTCAGCGCCCCGTCCATCCGGCGCTGCAGCGCATCAAGGTCAATTTCCAGATCGTCCGCCATGGTCACCCTCGTCGTCTTGCGTCAAAGCGGTTCTATAACAGCCGCCGGTTGCTTTGCCAGAGCCATCAGGGCCGTTTGGCCTGAACCCGTGTATAGGTGCCCTCGCCGCGCAGAATGCCACAAAAGCCGCCCGGCTCGTCCAGCGAAAAGACGATGATCGGCAGATCATTGTCGCGGGCCAGGGCAATGGCGCTGGCATCCATGACGCCCAGGTTCTTTTGCAAGACCTCGTCATAGGTCACGATGTCATAGCGCTTGGCATCGGCGAACTTCTTGGGGTCCTTGTCATAGACGCCGTCAACCTTGGTGCCCTTGAAGATCGCCTGACAGGCCATTTCGCTGGCTCGCAGGGTCGCGGCGGTGTCGGTGGTGAAATAGGGGTTGCCGGTGCCCGCGGCAAAGATGCAGACGCGCTTTTTCTCCAGGTGGCGCACGGCGCGGCGACGGATATAGGGCTCGCAGACCTGATCCATCGGAATGGCGCTGATGACGCGGGTGTAAACACCGACCTCTTCCATGGCCGACTGCATGGCCAGGGCGTTCATCACGGTGGCCAACATGCCCATGTAATCCGCCGTCGTCACTCCATCCCCTGGGCCGAACCCTGCAGCCCCCGGAAGATATTGCCGCCGCCGATCACCATGCAGATCTCGACGCCCAGATCATGGACCGATTTCACCTCGGCCGCGATCCGTTGCACGGTCGGCGGGTGCAGACCATATCCCTGATCCCCCATCAGCGCCTCGCCCGAGATTTTCAGCATGACGCGGGAATAGGTCATTTTCGGATCGGTCATGGTGGGTTCCTCGACGGGTTCTGGGTTGGGCTTTGGCCCTGAATGTTGCGGCCTGCTTGGCATTGGACGCAAAATGTCGCAAAACGGCGGCAGGTTCAACCTCGCGTTTGCACCCTATAGCCAAAGCCGGGGGCGCCGCCCCCGGACCCCCGGAGTATTTGTGACAGGATGAAGCTGGATCTGGCCACCATTTCGCGTGAAGCGCCTGTGCTGATCGCCGGACCTACGGCCAGTGGCAAATCGGCGCTGGCGATGGAAATAGCCGCGCGCGACGGACGCTGCGTGGTCAATGCCGATGCCTTGCAGGTCTATGCCCCCTGGCGGATGCTGACGGCGCGGCCATCGGCGGCGGACGAGGCCGCCCTGCCCCATGCGCTTTATGGCCATATCGGGCGGGACGAGGTCTGGTCGGTCGGCCATTGGCTGCGGGCGGTGCAGGTCTGTCTGGACCGCCCCGTGGTGATCGTGGGGGGGACCGGGCTTTATTTCAGCGCCCTGCTTGAAGGGTTGGCCCAGGTCCCGGACGTGCCGCCCGAGATCCGCGCCCTGGCCGATCAGCGCCGCCTGGCGGGCGATCTGGCAGGGCTGGTGGCGGAACTGGACCCCGAAACGGCGGCGCGCACCGATCTGGCCAATCCGTTGCGCGTCCAGCGCGCCTGGGAGGTGTTGCGCCACACCGGGCGCGGGCTGGTCTGGTGGCAGGGCCGCGCCACCGCCCCCGCATTGCGCCGCACCGCGGTCGAGGCTTTGGTCCTGCGCCCCGACGTGCCCTGGCTTGACGCCCGAATCGCCCGACGCTTTTCCGCCATGTTGGAGATGGGCGCCCTGGACGAGGTCCGGGCCGAGCTGCCCTTCTGGGACCCCGCACGCCCCTATGCCCGCGCCATCGGTGCTGCCGATCTGGTGGCGCATCTGGGCGGCCAGTGCGATCTGGCCAC
>JAYSWK010000241.1:0-1865 GCA_043718085.1 Rhodobacterales bacterium | reverse complement strand
CGACGCCAACCATGACCCCGGCCAATGTGCCGAACACTTGCGGAGAATACAGCCGGGCAAAGATGAAATAAGCGGCCATCAGCACCGGCGAACAACCGATGCCGATCAACACCATGGCCAGATGCAGCGCCATCGGCCCGCTCGCCAGCGCGAAGACCAGCGCCCCGCCGCCGCCGCCCAATGCCAGCAGGACCGCAGCGGTGCGCCGGGGACCGATCCGGTCCAGCGCGGCGCCGACGGGGAATTGCATCAAAGCGAAAGCGACGAAGAACAACCCGGATGAGATTGCCAGATCGTCAGGCCCAGCGCCGATTTCGGCCTTTAGCACCGGTGTCAGGACTGCAAGAAACGCCCGGTAGAACTGGCTAAGCACATAGCCTGCAATCAGGAATATCAGGCCGATGCGCATGAAGTCTCCGAAGGCTGGCGGCCGTGTCATTGATGTCTGTCGGGATTATTTGGTCGGAGCGAGAGGATTCGAACCTCCGACCCCCTGCTCCCGAAGCAGGTGCGCTACCAGGCTGCGCTACGCTCCGACCGTGGGCGGGGGTTACCGATTCCCGCATGCATTTGCAAGGGCCGTGTCAGCCTTACCTGGCACTCCGGCTTCCCGGTTGCATGATGCGCTGCAAAAGGCCCGGGCGCGGCGTCGTCACGCTTTCGCTGCGGCCGCGGGTCTCAAGGACCGGTTGGTTTTCGGATGCCCCGGCGCGGGTTTCCCGCAAAACGATGTAGATGCCCGAGGCGATAACCACGCCAGCCCCAACCAGCGTAAAGGAATCGGGGCGTTCATTGAACACCGCATAGCCAAAGATCGTGGCCCAGATGATCTGGCTGTACTGCATGGGGGCAACAATCACCGCCTCGGCCCGACGGTAGGACAGGATCGACAGAAGCGTGCCGATCAGGCCCAGAACCGCAATGACCCCCAGCAGGCCGATATGCTCAATCGGCATGGGACGGTAGAAAAACGGTAACGCCAGGCCCATGGCAAAGAAGTTGCCGATGATCGGCGACAGTAACAGCACAACCGGGCGTTCGTCGGTGCCCAGCTTGCGCACGATGATCGCCGACAGGGCACCGGCGAAAGCGGCGACAAGGGCGGCAACGTGACCAAGCGACAGGGACACCTGTCCGGGTCGCAAAACGATCAAAACGCCGATAAGCCCGACAATGACCGCCGCCCAGCGCCGCAATCGCACGGTTTCGCCCAAGATCGGAATCGACAGGATTGTGACGATCAGCGGAATCGCAAAAAGGATTGCGTAGGTTTGCGCCAGCGGCAGGGTACCGAAGGCATAGAAGGCTGCAACGCCGGTTATGACCGCACTGACGGTGCGGGTGGCGACCCAGCCCGGATAATTCGGCCTGAGACTGCCGCCAGATTTGTCCTGCAAGATGAACAACGCCACCAGGGGAAAGCTGAGAAGCGCCGCAAAGAAGACGATCTGCACGGCGGAATAGGTGGCACCAAGGTATTTCACCACCACGTCATGGGTGGCGAAAACCCCCATCGCCACCAGCGCCGTCAGCGCCCCACGCAGATTGTGATTGCCAACTTGTGACACGTCTGTGACCTCCGTTACCGCTCACATCCCTTTTGCGCGGCGCGGGCGCAATGGCAAGGGCTGTGCAGTGAAACCCGAAGGCGTCGCTCAGAAATCCAGGTTTTCGACGTTCAGAGCGTTTTGTTGGATGAACTCGCGCCGTGGCTCGACCACATCGCCCATCAGCTTGGTGAAGATATCATCGGCTTCGGCCAGATCGTCGACCTTGACCTGCAACAAGGTGCGCGCCGATGGATCCAGCGTGGTTTCCCAAAGCTGTTCGGGGTTCATCTCGCCCAGACCCTTGTAGCGTTGCAG
>JAYSWK010000025.1:0-2500 GCA_043718085.1 Rhodobacterales bacterium | reverse complement strand
TGAAGATGATCTCGTCTTCGGACGCGGCATTCAGAAAGCGGGCGATGGTGGCGCGGGTGCCTTCATACCTTTCGGTGGAAAGGGTGGACAGGGTGTGCAAGCCACGGTGAACGTTGGCATATTCCTCGGCATAACCGCGAATGACCGCGTCAATCACCACCTGCGGCTTTTGCGCGCTGGCGCCGTTGTCAAGATAGACCAACGGCTTGCCATTCACCTGGCGCGACAGGATCGGGAAATCGGCGCGGATGGCGTGGACATCATACATGGCTCAGGCCCCGAACCCCAGAATGGACAAGACAAGCGACAGAACAATGATCAGCCCGACATAGCCCGCCACAATGCCCAAAAGAACCGCAAGCGCCGAGGCAAAGCCGTGCAGGGCCATGACAAACTGTGTCAGGATCCACAAGATCAGCACCGGAAAGGCCACGACGGCCAAAATGGCTATGGGCGGAAAGATCAGCGCCGACAGGGTCACGATGATGCCCATGATCAAAAGCAGCATCTGAAAGGCGGCCATCAGGCCCAAGGTTTCGGTCAGGCCGCCCTTGCCACCCGCCCAGCGCCCGATCTGAAAAAGACCAAAGCCGAAATAGACCAGCGCAGCAAATTGCAAAACGGCAAAGCGCAGGGGCGTTGCCGCCATGTCCAGAAACACCGCCTCGACCGACGCGGGTTGCACGGTCTGGGAGGCGGGACTTATGCGCAACATCAGCGACAGCGCCATGGCCACCAGAACGGCGCATAGTGCCAGCAGCATCAGCGCCTGAGGCAGCGAAAGGCTGCGGGCCAGGATCCGCGCGGCGGCTTGGCGAGGCCTGCGAAAGCTGAGCACGGCGATGTCGATCAGATCATTCATGCGCTTCCGCCTCGCGCAGGCAATGAAACCACAGGACGGCAAAGCCCGTGGCCACGACCAGTCCCAAAAGGTTGACCGCCAGCCCTGCCCCGATCAGCCCCGCCACCAGCCCTTGCACCAGCATGGCCGGTGAAATGGCGACCAGCGCCCAGAACAGGGCCAGTCGCGCGCCATAAAAGCTGCCCCGGCCGCCCAGTGACCGGGCCAGAAGGTGGCTGATCGATGCCGCCAGATACCATAGCGGGATCGTGGCCATCAGACCCAAAGCCGCCGCAAACAGGCGTGGAGCCATGGGGCCCGCATCCGAAAGCTGAGCCATGCGGGCAAGATTGGGTGCGGTTGCCACCAGCGCCATGGCCAGGAAGATCAACAGGAATGAAATGGCAAAGGGTTCAGACACCCCGCGCGCCAGAAGGCGGCGCATCACCACGCGGGGCGCCGTCCAGGTTTGGACAATATCAGCCGTCAGCGCCATCAGTGATCATGCCTTGCCAGCCAGCCTTGCAAACGGCCCCGGATATCCTCGGCAATCGCCTCATCTTCGATCTCGGCAATCGCTTCGGCCAGAAAAGCCAGGACCAGCAAGGATTGCGCCTGCGGTCGTGGGACCCCGCGCGAGCGCAGGTAAAATAGCGCCGTCTCGTCAATCGCCCCCGAGGTCGAGCCATGGCTGCATTTCACGTCATCGGCATAAATCTCCAGTTCCGGCTTGGCCAGAAACTGGCTTTCGCCGTCCAGAAGCAGCGCCTGGCTGATCTGGTAGCCATCGGTCTTTTGCGCGCCGGCCTTGACCAGGATCTTGCCCTGAAACACCCCAACCGCCCCGTTCTTGAGCACTTTCTTGAAGACCTGACGGCTTTCACCGCGCAGCGCCCCATGGGTCACGAACACCGTATCATCATGGTGGAACGCCCCATCCCCCAGGGCGGCCCCGGCGACATGGGCCCTGGCGTCGTCGCCGACAATCTCGATCACCGCTTCGTTGCGGGTCAGAACGCCATTGGCGGTCAAGGTAAAGCTTTTGAACAGGGCATTGGCATGAAGCCGGGCAAAGACATGCGTCACGGCGCGGCGGGCGTGATCGCGGCCCTGGGCGCGGATATGGTGGAACTGCGCCCCCTGGGCCAGTTCGACCTCCATCACTTTGTTGAAACGCGCGGCCGCCGGGCCGTTTTCCAGCACGGTCAGGCTTGCCCCGGTTTCAACGCGGATCGCATGGTGCAAGATCGCATCGGAAGTAGCGGATTTATGGACATAAATCATAGAAATCGGTTTGGCGGGCGTGCGGTGGACCCGGATCAAGACCCCATCCGTCGCAAAGGCCGAATTGAACGCGGCCAGCGGGCGCGGCACCGGGTTCTGCCCGGCCCGTTCCAGATCGCCATAAAACTCATCCGCCCAGTGCGGCGCGCCATTCAGGGTGGCAAGGCGTGTGATCTCGACCCCTTCCAGCGTCAGATCATCCGAGGCGGCAGGGTCAAAGACGCCATCGACGAACACCAGTTTCAGCCGGTCCACCCCGTCAAAGATCGGCGCTTCGTCCTTGGGGTCAAAGACGGCGGCCTTGGGGGCTGCGGGAACGGTCAGGCTGGCGGGATCGGTATAGCGCCAGTATTCGTCACGTTTGCCGGGCAGGCC
>JAYSWK010000240.1:0-4724 GCA_043718085.1 Rhodobacterales bacterium | reverse complement strand
AAGATCACCTTGATACCGCAGCCACATTTGACGACATCCTGTATGCCCTGACCGACCTGGGGCTGGAGGTCGAGGACGTGGTGAACCCGGCCGCACGGCTGGCCCCGTTCACATTGGCTCTTGTGCTGCAGGCCGACAAGCACCCCGATGCCGACAAGTTGCGCGTCTGCCGCGTGCTGACCGATGAGGGTGAGAAGCAGATCGTTTGCGGCGCGCCCAATGCAAGGGCCGGGATCACGGTGGTTCTGTGCAAGCCGGGTGATTATGTGCCCGGGATTGATGTGACCTTGGGGGTGGGCAAGATCCGCGGCGTGGAAAGCCATGGCATGATGGCATCCGAGCGCGAGTTGGAGCTGAGCGACGAGCACAATGGCATCATCGAGTTGCCCTCGGGCGAGGTGGGTCAGAAATTCATCGATTGGCTGGCCGTGAACCGGCCCGGCACGGTGGACCCGATGATCCATGTCAAGGTGACACCCAACCGCCCCGATGCGTTGGGCGTGCGTGGCATTGCACGCGATCTGGCGGCACGGGGATTGGGCAAGCTGAAGCCGCTGGAGATCCCTGTGATCCAGGGCAAGGGTGCGTCAAGGGTCCAGGTCGCCATTGATCCGGCACTGAAGGCCAAGGGCTGTCCGCATTTTGTGGGGCGCACCATTTCCGGTGTCAAGAACGGCCCCTCGCCGAATTGGCTGCAACAGCGCCTCAAGGCCATCGGTCTGCGCCCGATCTCGACCCTGGTTGATATCACCAACTATTTCACCTTCGGTCTGAACCGCCCGCTGCATGTGTTCGACGTTGCCAAGGTCAAGGGTATGCTGCGCATCCATCCGGCAAAGGGTGGCGAAGAGTTGCTGGCGCTGGATGGCAAGACTTATGCGATGCGCGCGGGCCAGATGCTGATTTCGGACGATCAGGGGCCGGAATCGCTGGCCGGGATCATGGGCGGCGAAGGCGCGGGCTGCACGCCCGAGACGACCGAGGTTTTCCTGGAAAGCGCGTTCTGGGACCCGATTACGGTGGCTGCCACCGGGCGGGCGCTGAAGGTCAATTCGGATGCGCGCTATCGTTTTGAACGTGGCGTGGATCCACAGTTCACCCTTCCCGGGCTGGACCTGGCCACGCAGATGATCCTTGATCTGTGCGGCGGCGTGGCGTCCGAGCTTGCCGTTGATGGTGCGGCACCGGATACGGCGCGCAGCTACACTTTGGATCCGGCGCGGGTGATCAGCCTGGTGGGTATGGATATTCCCGAGGCCGAGCAGCGCACCACGCTGCAGGCGCTGGGGTTCACGCTGAAGGGCAATCAGGTCACGCCGCCCTCGTGGCGGCCCGACGTGCTGGGCGACGCCGATCTGATCGAAGAAGTGGCGCGCATCGCCTCGCTGACCAAGTTGCAGGGCAAGCCTTTGCGCCGGGCCATGCCGGGGGTGCCGCGCCCGATCCTGACGCCGTTGCAGCGGCGCGAGACGGCAGCGCGGCGCACGGTTGCGGCACTGGGATACAATGAATGCGTCACCTACAGCTTCATCGACAGTGCTGCCGCTGCCCTGTTCGGCGGTGGCTCGGATGCGGTCAGGGTCGAAAACCCGATCTCATCCGAAATGACCCATCTGCGCCCGGACCTGTTGCCGGGCCTGTTGCGCGCCGCGGCCCGCAATCAGGCACGCGGTTTCATGGATATGGCCTTGTTCGAAGTTGGCCCGGCTTTCCATGGTGGCGAGCCGGGTGAGCAGCATCTGCAAGTCACGGGTCTTCTGGTCGGAGCCAATGCCGCCCGCGATCCCCATGCATCGCGCCGCCCGGTTGATGTCTTTGACGCCAAGGCCGATGCCGACGCGGTTCTGGCCGCCCTTGGTGCCCCGTCGCGCAGCCAGATCAGCCGCAAGGTCCCGGCCTGGTTCCACCCCGGGCGGTCGGGGGCGGTGAGCCTTGGGCCAAACACGTTGGCGCTTTTCGGCGAGGTTCACCCCCGTGTGCTGCAAGCCATGGATGTCAAGGGCCCGGTCATGGCCTTTACCGTGCTGATCGCCAATGTGCCCCAACCCAAGGCCAAGACCCCGACCCGTGCCGCATTGGTCTTGTCGGATCTGCAAGTGGTCGAGCGTGATTTTGCCTTTGTCGTGGATCATGGGGTCGAGGCGATGACGGCCGTGAATGCCGCCCTTGGGGCCGACAAGGTTCTGATCGAAAGCGTGCAGGTCTTTGACCAGTTCACCGGGGACAAGGCCGAGGCGCAGATGGGGGTGGGCAAGAAGAGCCTTGCCCTGACCGTTCGGCTGCAACCGACGGACAAGACCCTGACCGATGCCGAAATCGAAGCGGTTTCGACCAGGATTGTCGAAAAGGTCGGCAAGGTCACGGGTGGCACCCTGCGCTCTTGACCCGATCGCCGAATGCCAGGGCCGCAGCCTGAATCCGGGCGCGGCCTTGTCATTTGCACCTTTCCAAATACTCCCGCCGGAGGCGCAAACCCTTGCCATAGGCGTGAACGCCAGGTTAACTGAACCTGAGAATCGTCAAACTTTTCAATGCAGAACCATCTGTCCCACACGTGGACAGATCAGCTTTTTCGCCCGAAAAGCCGCCCGAACCACCCCTTGGCACGATCCCCGGCCTCGCCCACTTCGGCCACAGCCGGATCCACCATCCGCTCGCGGAATTGCAGCCACATGCGGCGCAACATGAACAGGCTTAGGGCCAGGGCAATCAGGATGACGATGTTCACGTAAGGGATGATCCGCACATCCGGCCCTTCGACAGGATGGACACTGACGGCGTTGGGATAGATCGACAGGAACGGAAAGCGCCAGCCATAATGGGTGACGGACACCCATTTCGGGGTTTCAGTGGCGGATTTCAGGTTTCCCGCCTCGGCCTGAAGGTTCGAGCTGTCGTATTTGAAGTAGGGCGGCCAGACCCAGCCGGTATCCTCGTTGCGATAGACGATGACGGAACCATCGGGGAATGCGGCCTCGATGAACCGGATATCGCGCGTGACGGCAGATTCCGCCGTGCCGGTATCGGGCGAGGCATAGGCCCAGGAGTTCTCTGCCCCCACGGTTGTCAGGCGGTTATAGGTATTGGTGATCCGCACGATGTCGTGCTGGGGCAGTTCGTAATGCAGGAAGGCCGCCGCAAACAGCACCACCACGATCCAGACCGCCCATTTGACCTTACGCATCTTGCCGCCCCTATTGATAGTTGACGAAATAGACCGTGACCGCCACGACGATCGCCGGAATGATATAGACCAGCACGATCAACTTGCGTCGCAGCCCGTGTTCATAGGCATCCAGCCCTGTCTTGATATAGTCATCGCGGTTGCCTTCGACACCACCCGCGTCAAACTGCTTTTCCAGCCGTTCCCGCCGGACCGAGCGGGAGTAAATGGCGACCAGCCAATAGACCACGGTCAAGCCAATGAAGCCGAAGAACGCCAGTCTTAGGATCGCAATCATCGTCTGCTCCTGTCTACAGCACCCCAGGGCCCCAGATCCCGCCCCAGATCCCGTCCCAGATCACGCGCCGCTTCGATCGGGCCATGGTCCATACCGGGTTCGGGCCCGAACAGCGCCTGTCTGACGCCCTCGGCATCGACCTTGTACTCGCGCGCCAGAAAATCGGCCACATATTGCTGTTTGCGGTCCGACCAGGTGGCGTAGGACGCATAGAAAAGCTCTTTGTGCATGATGAACATCTGGCGCACATCCATCGGCGAAAGTTCGGCCAGAAGCATATTCACAAGGTCGCGCAGCGGGCCAGGTGTGGCGCGGAACGAATAGAAGTAGGCCGGATGTTCCGAGGTGATAAGCGGCCATTCGCCCTTGTCCTCGACCCAGCGCAAAAGGGCGCCAAGGCCCTGAAATTCAAGCGGCAATGCATCGCCCAATGTATAAGCGACCTTGCGCAATTCGGTGCGCCGCGCATCGCCGATGTCGATGTTCAGACGGTCGGCCGCGTCAACCAGGATAAAGTCCATCTTCTGACGGATCACCGCCCCTGCATCCATGCCGCGTGCGGTTACTATTGGCTCGGCCAAAGCGTTGCGGGACAGGAACTCGGCAATTTCGTTGCGTTGGTCCAGGGTGAAGACCGGCGATATCTGCACCTGTCCGGGCGGATTTCGGGCAATCAAGGCGGGGAATTTCACATCCCGGAACAGGTAGATGCCGCCAAAAAGCGAGGTCCAGAACGTGTTTTGCGGATAGGTCTTTGCGGTCAGGCTGATCGGAACGCGGGTCACATCGCCCGTTTTGCGGGCCAGCGTGATCATGTCCGCGATCAGGACATCATCGCGCCAACCGTCAGGCTCGGTGCGAAAGCGGTCGATCAGGCCACGCAATTGCCCGGCAGCCGCGACATGGCCCCCGGTCGTATCGGCCTCGACCGTGATCTGGCGCAGTTCCAGCAGCTTGGCGGCGCTGGACATTTCATAGACGCCGCTTTGCAGAGTTCCGATCACGGCATCGCGGGCGGTCAAGGCGAAAAGCTGATCCTCATTGGCCGCGACATAATCCTGCAAAATGGCGCGCGAGGTGGAAAAGACCATGTTCAACAGGGGTGCATTCTTTTGCGCGGTGGTCAGAAGAATAAAGGAACGGTTGCAGCCATTGGGGTTGAGATAGGCCATGTCACCCAACTCGTCGCCGATCTCGGGCGAAAAGCCGGAGAGGTCGATGTGGAAATCCTTAAGCTTGGTCTGCCGACCGCACAGGGCCTTC
>JAYSWK010000239.1:0-1868 GCA_043718085.1 Rhodobacterales bacterium | reverse complement strand
CGATGGAGGAGGAAATCGCCTTCCAAGGCGCCAAGACCATCGCCGCCTTCATTATGGAGCCGGTTCTGGGGGCAGGCGGCGTCGTCGTGCCGCATGAGACGTTCATGCCACTGATGCGCGCCATCTGCGACAAGCACGGCATCCTGATGATCGCCGACGAAGTCATAACTGCCTTTGGCCGCACCGGTGCCTGGAGCGGTTCGCGGCTTTGGGGCGTCCAGCCCGACATGACCTGCACCGCCAAAGCCATCACCAACGGCTATTTCCCCTTTGGCGCGGTGATGCTGGCGCAAAAAGTCGTTGAGGTGTTCGAAAGCGACCGCTCCGGCACCGCCGCCATCGGTCACGGCTATACCTATTCCGGCCATCCGGTCGGGGCGGCGGCGGCCTTGGCCTGTCTTGCCGAGACCAAACGCCTGAACGTCACCGCCAATGCCGCCGCGCGCGGCGATCAGCTGTTTGCCGGTCTCAAGGCCTTGATGGCCAAACACGCGGTGATCGGCGATGTGCGCGGCGGCAAAGGCCTGATGGCGGCGTTGGAGCTGGTCAGCGACCGCGCCAGCAAATCCACGATCGACAAGGAAACCCCGGCCAAGGTGATGGAAGCCACCTACCGCGCCGGGGTCATGGTGCGGGTTTCCGGCCCCAACATCATCCTCTCGCCGCCGCTGATCGTGACCGAGGCCGATGTGCAGAAAATTCTTTCCGCACTGGACACGGGTTTCGCGTCGCTATGACCCGCGCATCCGGCGACGGAGAAAACTGGGTGGCCCTTCTTGGGGTCAAAGGTGGTCCGGCGATCCGGCCGGGGTCAGCCCTGCCGACATCCAACCTTTTGTCTCTGGGGGGGCGGCGGATCGTGGTGGATTGCGGCTTGGGGGTGACGCGCGGGCTGGTCGGGCAAGGCATGTCGCTGTCTGAACTTGATATGATCTTCATCACCCATTTGCACTCTGACCACTATCTGGAACTCGGCCCGCTTTTACACACCGCCTGGACGGCAGGGCTGAAAACGCCGGTGCGGGTTTTTGGCCCCGAGGGCGTGGCACAATATTGGCAGGGGTTCCTTGCGTCGATGCAGGCCGACATTGACCTGCGGATGGCGGATGAGGGCCGCCCGGATCTGCGGGCCTTGATCCAGCTTCATGTGCTGGGCGAGGGAATGGTGTTGAGCGAGGCTAGGCTTGAGGTGCAGGCGCTGCGCAATATCCACCCGCCGCTGGTTGAGACATTTGCACTGTCTTTTGCCGCCGACGGTCTCCGAGTGGTGTTTTCCGGCGACACCGCCTTTCATCCGCCGCTTGCAGAGTTTGCGCGCGGGGCCGATCTGCTGATCCATGAGGCCATGCTGGAGGCGGCACTCGATGGGCTTTTCGCCCGGATCGGCAATGGCGATGACCGGCTGCGGCGGCATTGGATGCGCGCCCATACCACCGCCGAAGATGCGGCCCGACTCGCGGAACTGGCGGGGGTAAAGGCGCTGGCGCTGAACCACCTGATCCCCTCAGACGATCCCGGTTTCGGCGAAGCCGACTGGTTGAACGCTGTGCGCCCGCATTGGCAGGGCCCGCTGCATCTTGGCCATGACGGGATGCGCATCGCTATCGGCACGGCGGCATGATGAAGATGCAGATTGCTGACGACCTGCTTATTGACATCGTTGCAACTGCAACGATAATGAACGGGAACCTGATCCCATCCCCTGAAACCCTGACGACTTTCCAAAGGCGATAACCCATGGCCAAGGCTTTCGCGTCGCAAGGCGACCTGACTGAGAAAAAAACCACCTTCGGCGAGATCGGTCCGGGCATCTATGCCTTCACCGCCGAAGGCGACCCGAACTCCGGGGTCATCATCGGCGATGACAG
>JAYSWK010000238.1:0-4727 GCA_043718085.1 Rhodobacterales bacterium | reverse complement strand
CATCCACGGTATGCAGGGTGACGGTGACATCCGCATCGGCAAACTCGGCGATCTTCTGGCGGCAGCCGCCACAGGGGGGCACGGGGGTCGGGCTGTCGGCGATCACATGGATCTCGGCGATGCGGGTGTCACCTGCCGCGATCATGGCGGCAATGGCCCCGGCCTCGGCGCAGGTGCCCTCAGGATAGGCCACATTCTCGACATTGCAGCCGGTGTGGATGGAGCCTGATGTCGCCCGCAAGGCTGCCCCCACCTTGAAGCGCGAATAGGGGGCATAGGCGCGCAGACGCACTCGGGTGGCGGCTTCTTTCAGCATCGGATCCTCGGAAATTCAAAACGTCATCTGGGGGAGTGTGGGCTGCTTTGGCCCCTGTTGCAAGCCTGGCGGGGGGCAGATGGAACGCAATATCCGGCCCGGAAACCCACGATGTCCAAGTTTTGGACATCGTGTTTTAGTGTTTGTTTACAATATGTTACCTGTTTTCGTTAACTGCATGGAAAGGATTGCTGACGCCACGGCAACCAATGCAAGGTTCAGGCGGTTTCCAAAATTTCCGTCACGGGATTTCCGGGCAGCGATACCTCGAGCAGCTCGAGATCGGTGCTGGCATTGCCATAGCGCGTGGCCATGCCGGGGGGCACCACAAAAGCATCGCCGGGCGACAGGCGGTAGGGGTCCTTGCCCGCGCCTTCCAGGGTCATCTCGCCCTTCAGCACAAAGGTGAACAGAATGTCGCCCTCGTGTCTGGTCCAGGGGGCCGGGCCGGAGGTCGGACGGGCCACCATGACCGAGGCCACGCCCTTGGTGTTTTCCTGAATGGTGGTATCGCGCGCCTCGAACCCCGGAATGCGGAAGGGGCGATAGATGCCCTTGACCCCCAGCGCATGGACAAAACGCTGGCCATCCCATTCGCGGTCGGGGCGGAAATAGGGGGTTGGCAGGTTCATCTGATGGTCGATCTCGGTCACATGATCGGCCGGAACGCCGATTTCCACCACCTGGACCCCTTCGGACTGCAGAACCTTGTGGCGGATCATCGGGGGCTGGATGAAGCAATCACCCGCCTCGATGCGCAGGGTGCCGCCCTGATCTTCGTAAAGTACGTCCACCCAGCCCGTGACGCAAAAGATCAGCTGGAACCCGACCTTGTGAAAATGCACCATGTCGGGCACGGGCCCATCCGGCACGCGGATATGGCTGGCAATCATCGCCCCACCCAGACGCGTGGGGATCAGGTCGCGGTATTCCATGCCGGCGCGCCCGATGACCCAGGGGGCTTGATCGGCCAGGCGGCGCACGACAAAGGCATGTTCGGTCCGGGGCAAAACCAGCGGCGGGTCAAGCGCGTCAATTTCGATCCTTGTGCCATTGGGCGCGGTCAGTTCCCGCTTGCCACCCGCAAAATCGGGATTGTCGGTCAGGATGCGCAAGGTGCCCGGCGTTTCGGGCGCGCCTTTCTGGATGCGGATGCGCAAACCATGACCCGACAGCACGGCCACTTCGGGATTGTCGGCCGGATAGATCATGTCCAGCCGCATCCCAAGGACCTTGGTATAGAACGGCAGGTCGTGGCGCAGCTCTTGCGTCGGCAAGCGAATTTCGGCGCGGGTTTCAAGCATTTCGGGCCCCTTTGTCGGGTTCAGCCATGGATCTGGCGGTAACTGTTTTCGGCGTCGTAAATAAAGCGCAGCATGAGGTCGGCGGCGGCGGGCCCGTCTTGCGCCGCGAAAGCGGCAAGATGGGCGGACAGGCCGGTCTGGATCACCCGGCGTGCCGCAGGGTCGGGCAGGGTGGCAAAGCGCACCGACTGGACCTGCCCGGAATAGCGCTGGATCGCCTGACGCAATTCGGCATTTTGCACGGCGCCAAGCCAGGTATTGCGAAACACCTCGGCCGCGCGGTGGACGGCCAGCACATCGTCCTGGGCCTGGGTGCAGGCGTCGCTTGCCTGGCGCATCTGGTCCAGTTGGGCGGGGCTGCGGTCACGGGCGGCGCAGGCTGCGGCATGGGGTTCAAGAAGGCGGCGCAGCACGAAAACCTGTTCGATGCGCTGGGGGCCCAGGTTGGGCAAGGCAAAGCCGCGACTGGTGCGGTCAAGATAGCCTTCGCTGGCCAGTTGCATCAGCGCCTCGCGCACCGGCATGCGCGAAACGCCCATCTGGGCCGCAATGGCGTGATCGACCAGGCGGTCCTGTGGGGCGATCTCGCCGCGCAGAAGACGGGCGCGGATTTCGCCGTGAATGCGGATGCGGTGGCTGGTTTGGGACATGGGCTCGCGCAAGTTGATCGGTAAAGAGTATACTGTTCAACCGGTCGGTCAAGTGCATGTGGGGGATTTTGGCCAATTGGCGCGGTTTTCGGGCAAGAGCGGGATACTCTTGATGGCCGGGCCTTTCGAAACGGCGGAAAACACTTGTTGGTTTTCCCCGGTTTCCTTGGGCCGGAAATCAGGGCATTCTGCGCGGACCGGCGCGCATCAGATGTCGGTCAAGGTGCAATCCCCACAGGTGAGGTTGCAGGATTTTCGAGATGGTTTAATATTGAACCATCTTCAGGAGGGGCAGATGACCGACGACAGGCAAGAGGATGCGAAACAGGCCGCACGGCAAGCGGCGCTGGATTATCACGAGTTTCCCAAGCCCGGAAAGCTGGAGATCCGCGCCACCAAGCCCCTGGCCAATGGCCGCGACCTTGCCCGCGCCTACAGCCCCGGCGTGGCCGAGGCCTGTCTGGAGATCAAGGCTGATCCCTCCACCGCCAGCCGCTATACGATCCGGGGCAATCTGGTGGGCGTCGTCACCAACGGCACGGCGGTGCTGGGTCTGGGCAATATCGGGGCGCTTGCCTCGAAGCCCGTGATGGAGGGCAAGGCGGTCCTGTTCAAGAAATTCGCCAATATCGACTGTTTCGACATCGAGCTGAACGAGCCTGACCCGGTGAAACTGGCCGATATCGTCTGCGCGCTGGAGCCGACCTTTGGCGCGATCAATCTGGAGGATATCAAGGCGCCCGATTGCTTTATCGTCGAACAGCTGTGCCGCGAGCGCATGAAGATCCCGGTGTTTCACGACGATCAGCATGGCACGGCCATCGTGGTGGGGGCGGCGGCGACCAATGCGCTGCTGGTGGCGGGCAAGGCCTTTGCCGATGTCAAGATCGTCTCGACCGGGGGCGGGGCCGCGGGCATCGCCTGTCTGAACATGCTGATCAAGCTGGGGGCCAGGCGCGAAAACATCTGGCTGTGCGATCTGGAAGGGCTGGTTTACCGGGGTCGCGCGGCGCAGATGACCGCGCAGAAGGCCGACTATGCGCAAGGCGTGACGCCTGCCACATTGGCGGATGTGATCGGGGGGGCGGATCTGTTCCTGGGTCTGTCGGGCCCCGGTGTGCTAACCTCTGACATGGTGGCGCGCATGGCGCCGCGCCCGATCATCTTTGCTTTGGCCAATCCAACCCCCGAGATCCTGCCCGACGCGGTCCGCGCGGTCAGCCCCCAGGCGATCATCGCCACGGGCCGCAGCGATTTTCCCAATCAGGTCAACAATGTGCTGTGTTTCCCCTTCATCTTTCGCGGGGCGCTGGACGTGGGGGCGACCACGATCAATGACGCGATGGAACTGGCCGCGATCGAAGGCATCGCCACCTTGGCCCGCGCCACGACCAGCGCCGAGGCGGCGGCGGCCTACAAGGGTGAACAGCTGAGTTTCGGGGCCGACTACCTGATCCCCAAGCCGTTTGATCCGCGGCTGATCGGCGTTGTCGCCAGTGCCGTCGCCAAGGCCGCGATGGAGACGGGTGTGGCGACCCGGCCCATTGCGGATCTGGACGCCTACCGGCAGCAACTGGACAGTTCGGTCTTCAAATCGGCCCTGATCATGCGCCCGGTCTTTGACGCGGCCCGCAATTCGACCCGCACCATCATCTTTGCCGAGGGCGAGGATGAGCGGGTGCTGCGCGCGGCAAACGCCATTCTGGAAGAGATGACCGTCAAACCCATCCTGATCGGCCGCCCGGACGTGATCGCCACGCGCTGTGAAAGGGCGGGTCTGCCGATCCGGCCGGACCGCGACTTTGAAATCATCAACCCCGAGAATGACAGCCGATACCGCGACTATTGGGGCAGCTATCACGAACTGCTGGAACGCCAGGGGGTCACCCCCGACACGGCCCGCGCCATCATCCGCACCAATTCGACGGCGATCGCGGCGGTGGCCGTGCATCGCGGCGATGCGGACAGCATGATCTGCGGCGCCTTCGGGCAATATCTGTGGCACATGAACTATGTCCGCCAGGTTCTGGCCCGCGACGGGCTGCATCCGCGCGGTGCCCTGTCGTTGATGATCATGGAGGACGGCCCCCTGTTCGTGGCCGACACCCAGGTCAATCCGATCCCCACGCCCGAACAGATCGCAGAATCCGCAATTGGTGCCGTGCGCCACGCCCGCCGCTTTGGCGTGGCCCCCAAGCTGGCGCTGTGCAGCCATTCCAACTTTGGCAATCTTGACAGCGACAGCGGACGGCGGATGCGCGCGGCCATGGAAATTCTGGACAGCCGCGAGGTGGATTTCGCCTATGAGGGCGAGATGAGCCTGGATGCCGCATTGGACGCCGAATTGCGGGGCCGCATCTTCCCCAATTCGCGGCTGCAAGGGGCCGCCAATATCCTGATCTTTGGCTATACGGATGCTGCAAATGCCGCGCGCAACATGCTGAAGATGAAGGCGGG
>JAYSWK010000237.1:0-1871 GCA_043718085.1 Rhodobacterales bacterium | reverse complement strand
GTCTGGACGTATTCGTTTTCCTGGGCGAATTTCACCGTGGCGGACATGTATTCCTTGATGCCCGGAAAGCGTTCGAAATAGCGGTCGATGAAGCCCTGCGCCTCGGCCCGCGGGATACGCAGATTGCGGGCCAGGCCAAAGCCGGAAATGCCGTAGATGACGCCGAAGTTGATGGCCTTGGCTTGGCGGCGGATGTCGGAGGTCATCTGGTCCAGGGGGACGTTGAACATCTCGGACGCGGTCATGGCATGAATGTCGATGCCGTCTTTGAAAGACTGCTGAAGCGCCGGAATGTCGGCGATATGGGCGAGGATGCGCAGTTCGATCTGGGAATAGTCAAGCGATACCAGAACCTTGCCGGGAGGGGCCACGAAAGCCTCGCGGATGCGGCGGCCTTCCTCGGAGCGGACGGGGATGTTTTGCAGGTTGGGGTCGGTCGAGGCCAAGCGGCCGGTGACAGCACCGCTGATCGAATAGCTGGTATGGACGCGGCCGGTTTCGGGGTTGATGTGGTCTTGCAGGGCGTCGGTATAGGTGGATTTCAGTTTGGACAACTGCCGCCAGTCCAGCACGCGGCCGGGAAGCTGGTGTTCGGTGGCGAGGTCTTCAAGGATATCCGCGCCGGTGGCATAGGCGCCGGTCTTGCCCTTTTCGCCGCCGGGCAAGCCCATCTTGTCAAAGAGAATTTCGCCCAGCTGCTTGGGGGAACCTACGTTGAATTTCTCACCCGCCAGGGTTTGAATCTCTTCCTCCAGCGCCAGCATTTTCTGGGCGAAAGCGCCGGACATGCGGCTTAGGGTGGCTTTGTCGACCTGAATGCCGGCCATTTCCATCTGGGCCAGCACGGGGACGAGGGGGCGTTCCATCGTTTCGTAGACGGTCGTGACGCGGCGGCGGTGCAACTGGGGTTTGAACGCCTGCCACAGGCGCAGCGTGACATCGGCATCCTCGGCGGCGTAGCGGGTGGCTATGTCGATGGCGACGCGGTCAAAGGTGACGGCGGTCTTGCCAGAGCCGATCAACTCTTTGATCGGAATGGGTTTATGGTCAAGATAGCGGGCGGAAAGTTCATCCATGCCGTGATTGTGCAGGCCCGCGAACATGGCATAGGACATGAGCATCGTGTCGTCGATCGGGACCACGTTGATGCCAAGACGGGCGAAAATCTTGGCGTCGTATTTCATGTTCTGGCCGATTTTCAGGACGGCGGGGTCTTCGAGCAGGGGCTTCAAAAGGGTCAGGGCCGTGGCCAGGTCAAGCTGGCCCTCCAGCAGGGCTTCAGCGGCGAAAAGATCGCCGCCCTTGCGGTGGCCAACCGGGATGTAGGCGGCGGTGCCTGCCTCGGAGCTCATTGAAATGCCGACGATTTCGGCCTGCATTTCGTCCAGCGAGGTGGTCTCGGTATCGACGGCGAGATAGCCCTTGTCGCGGGCGCGGGTGATCCATTGGGCGAGCGTGTCGGCATCGCGGATGCAGGTATAGGCGTCGTGGTTGAAGGGCAGGCGGTCGGCTTGCGGGGCGGCCTCGTCATGGGCGCCTGCGACCTCGAAACCCCTGGACTCCTCGATCACCGGGGCGGCCACTTTCAGCTTGGCGGCGATGCGGGTCGAAAGGGTGCGAAACTCCATCTCCGCCAGAAATTTCAACAAGGTATCGGGTTCGACGGGCCGCACTTCCAACTCGTCCAGCGTGACCTCGACCGGGGTGTCCTTTTTCAGCGTAACCAATTGGCGCGAAAGGCGTATCTGGTCGGCATTGTCAACCAGAGCCTCGCGCCGTTTGGGTTGCTTGATCTCGCCCGCGCGGGCCAGAAGCGTATCAAGATCGCCGTATTCCTGGATCAGGAGTGCGGCGGTTTTCAACCCGATGCC
>JAYSWK010000236.1:0-1871 GCA_043718085.1 Rhodobacterales bacterium | reverse complement strand
GCACCGGCCGGTCAAAACAGGCATTGGCCGCCGCCAGCAGATCGGCCGATGTATCGGCCAGCGTCCCGTCCAGATCAAAGACAACCGTGCGCATTTGGTCCCCTGAAACATGCCGTGAGCGCCACGCCCCTTGCGGCCCCGCCTTTTGGGCGTAAAACACGGGACCAAAGAAGGAAAGAGGCAAGGATGCAGGTTTCACTGATCGTTTTGGCCGCAGGCCTTGGCAACCGCATGAATTCGGACCTGCCCAAGGTTCTGCATCCTTTGGCCGGCGTGCCCATGCTGCACCACGCCTTGACGGCGGGCCGCGCGCTTGATCCGGCCCGCATCGTCGTCGTGACCGGTCATGGGGCCGAAGATGTCGCCAGATCCGCCCGCACCTTTGACCAGGCGGTTCAGACCGTCCTGCAAGACCTGCAACTTGGCACCGCCCATGCTGTGGCGCAGGCCGCCCCCCTTCTGGCCGACACCGACGGCACCAGCGTCGTGCTTTATGGCGACACGCCCTTTGTCCGCCCCGAAACCCTTGCCGCGATGCAGGCGGCCCTTGCCACCCATGCCGTGGTCTTTCTGGGCTTCACCCCCGCCGATCCCGCCCGCTATGGCCGCTTTGTCACCTCGGGCGACCAGTTGATCCGCATTGTCGAATACAAGGACGCGACGGACGCCGAACGCGCCATCACCCTGTGCAATTCGGGCGTTGTCGCGGCCAACACGCGCACCCTGTTCCGCCTTGTGGCCAAGGTTGGCCGCCAAAACGCCGCAGGCGAATACTACCTGACCGACATCGTCGAACTGGCCCGCGCCGAAGGGCTGTCGGTCGGCTTTGTCACCTGCGATGAAACCGAGACGCTGGGCATCAACACAAGGCACCATCTTGCCGCCGCCGAAGCCGCCTTCCAGACCCGCGCCCGCGCCGAAGCCTTGGACAATGGCGTCACCCTGACCGCCCCCGAAACCGTGTTCTTCGCCCTGGACACCCATGTCGGCCGCGATGCAACCATCGGCCCCAATGTCATCTTCGGCCCAGGTGTCACCGTGGAATCCGGGGCCGAAATCAAGGGCTTTTGCCATCTTGAGGGTTGCCACATCTCGCGCGGCGCCCAGGTCGGCCCTTTTGCCCGCCTGCGCCCCGGCGCCGAACTGGCCGAGGATGTCCATGTCGGCAATTTCGTCGAGATCAAGAATTCCATCCTCGACGAAGGCGTCAAGGTCGGCCATCTGACCTATCTGGGCGACACGGATGTGGGCGAGTTCACCAATATCGGTGCGGGCACCGTGACCTGCAACTATGACGGCGTCATGAAGCACCGCACCACCATCGGCAAACGCGCCTTCATCGGATCCAATACCCTGATGGTTGCGCCCGTAACGGTCGGAGACAGCGCCTATACCGCATCTGGCTCTGTGATTACCGACGATGTCCCCGCAGAAGCCTTGGCAATAGGCCGCGCGCGCCAGCACAACAAACTCGGTCTTGCGAGCGTCTTGATGAGCCGGTTCAGATCCAAACGCGCTGAACCGAGCAAGGAATAGTACATGTGCGGCATCGTCGGCATTCTGGGCAATCACGAGGCTGCCCCCATTCTGGTCGAGGCGCTGAAACGCCTTGAATATCGCGGCTATGACAGTGCCGGCATCGCCACGGTGAACGCGGGCCGCCTTGACCGCCGCCGCGCCGTGGGCAAACTGGTCAACCTGTCCGACCTTCTGGTCCACACCCCCCTCGCCGGCAAGGCGGGCATCGGCCACACCCGCTGGGCCACCCATGGGGCCGCCACCCAGACCAATGCCCATCCCCACCGCTCGGGCGGGGTCGCCGTGGTCCACAACGGCATCATCGAAAACTTCCGTGACCTGCGCGCCGAACT
>JAYSWK010000235.1:0-4759 GCA_043718085.1 Rhodobacterales bacterium | reverse complement strand
TTCGCCATGTTCGGCCCCTCGCCCCATTCGGTGTGGGATGGGGAAGATCTGATCGGCATGATCGGGCCCCTGTGGGGCGAGGCGGACGAGGCCAAGCGCATTGCAGGCTGGAAGGCGGTGGACAAGTATATCGCCGAGAACAATCTGGTGATCCCGCTGTTGCAATACGTCCAGCCCGTGCTGGCGGCCAAGGGCGTGGTGGTGACACCGCATCATTCGGGGGCCCTGATGCCGCATCTGATGAAGCGGGCCTGACCAGACTTGGGGGGGCAACGTGCCCCCCCAAACCCCTCTCGCCTGGGGGGTTTCACACCCCCCACGCCTATTGCCCCACCAGGCAATAGGCCCCCCCCCGGTGGGGTATTTATGAACCGATGAAAGGGAGGCCGGATGGCCCTGCTGCGGACCATTCTGCTGCGACTTGTCACCACGGCGGTCACGCTATTGGGTGTGGCCATGATCGTGTTTTTCGTGATCCGGGTCGTGCCGGGCAATCCAATTGCCATGATGTTGCCACCCGGCGCCACGCAGGCCGATATCGACCATCTGACGGCGCTTTATGGTCTGGACAAATCGATCCCGCAGCAATTCCTGATCTGGGGGGCGGGGGTGCTGCATGGCGATTTCGGCACCTCGATCACGGCGCGCCAGCCGGTGCTGGATATGGTTCTGGGGCGGTTGCCCGCGACGCTGGAGTTGTCGGTCATGGCGCTGGTCATCGCCGTTCTGGTTGGCGGGGCGGCGGCGCTGACCGGCACCCGTCTGCGCGAAACCCGTGTCGAGGGCGGGATCGACATTGCCGGGGGGATGGCGCTGTCGGTGCCGGATTTTCTGTGGGGGCTGGTGCTGATCCTGCTGTTCGGGGTTCTGGTGCCGATCTTTCAGATCTCGGGCCGGGTGACGCCGTCGCTGCACCTGCCGTTCAGCAGCAATTTCTACCTGGTCGAAAGCCTGTTGCGGCTGCGCCTTGATCTGACGCTGGACCTTTTGTCCCATATGTTCCTGCCCGCTTTGGCCCTGGCCATTCCGCTGGCCGCCATCATCGCCCAGCTTTTGAAGCAAAGCCTGAAGGAGGTCATGCATCTGGATTATGTGACCCTGGCGCGGACCCAAGGCTATGGCGAGGCCGCCGTCATCTGGCGGCAGGCCCTGCCCAATGCCATTCTGCCGACCCTGACCCTGGTCGGTGTGCAGTTCACCTTTCTGATCGGCGGCACGGTCATCATTGAACGGCTTTTTTCCTATGAAGGTTTGGGCAACATGGCAATCGACGCGGTGATCAACCGTGATCTGCCGCTGATCCAGGGCATCGTGATCCTGTTTGCCGTTCTGTTCACGGCGGTCAATCTGGGCGTGGATCTGCTTTACGCCGCCCTGAACCCGAGGTTGCGGCATGGCTGATCCGGGGGGCGACGGGCGCTCGCAAATACGTCGCAAGGCCGGGCTTCGGCTGTGGCTGGCCGCAGGATGGCTGGTGTTTCTGGTTCTGGTGGCGCTGTTTGCCCCCTGGGTCGCGCCAAAGCACCCGCTGGAACAAGACCTGTTCGCAGGCCAGTTGCCGCCCTTCTGGATGCAGGGCGCGGCACCGGGATTTTACCTTGGCACCGACAGTCTGGGACGCGATGTGCTAAGCCGCATGATCTTTGGCGCGCGCATCGCCCTGATCGTGGCCGTGGTGTCGGGGGCATTGACCTGTGCGGTCGGGGCGACATTGGGGCTTTTGGCCGGGTTTTACCGCGGCTGGGTCGATATGCTGGTGTCGCGCTTTATCGACATCTGGATGGCATTTCCGCCGGTTCTTTTCTCGATCCTGCTGATCGCGGTCATCGGGCCGGGGTTGGGGTCGATCATCCTGGCCATTGTGGTCATCGACTGGACGCGGTTCGCCCGCGTGGTGCGGGCCGAGGCCATGACGCAGGGGGCGATGGACTATGTCGCATCGGCCCGCGTCGCGGGGCGCGGCCGGATGGGCACGATGGGACGTGAGATATTGCCCAATGTCCTGCCGATCATCGGGGTGCTTTTGACGCTGGAAATGGGAATTGCGGTGATCGTCGAGGCGATCTTGTCCTTTGTGAACCTGTCCATTTCCACCGATGATCCGACCTGGGGGGGCATGATTTCAGAAGGGCGTTCCTCGATCCATCAGGCGTGGTGGGTGCTGGTGTTCCCGCTGATCACGCTGTTTCTGACCGTGCTGAGCTTTTCGCAATTGGGCGAGGGGTTGAAGGACCGCTTCGATCCGGTGCTGCGATGAGCTTTCTGCGGATCGAGGATCTGACGGTGCGCTTGAAAGGCGGGATGCCCTTGCTGCGGTCGGTTTCACTGACGGTGGCGGCGGGCGAGGTGCGCGGTTTGGTCGGCGAAAGCGGCGCCGGCAAGTCGATGATCGGCAAGGCGGTGCTGGGGATCCTGCCGCGCGCGGTCGAAATTGTCTCGGGCCGCATCGTGCTGGACGGGGTGGATCTCTTGTCCCTGCCGCCCGCCGCGCGGCGCGTGCGGATCGGGGCCAGTTGCGCGCTGATCCCGCAGGACCCGCTGACGGCGCTGAACCCGTCGCACCGGATCGGGCGGCAAATCACCGACCGGCTGGTGGATATTCTGGGCTGGAACCGGGGCCAGGCCGAGGCGCGGGCGCACGCACTGCTGGGCGAGGTGCAGATCACCGACCCCGCCCGCGTGTTGCGGCAATACCCGCACGAGCTGTCGGGCGGCATGCGGCAGCGCATCCTGATCGCCAGCGCCTTTGCCGCCGAGCCCAAGCTGATCGTGGCCGACGAGCCGACAACCGCGCTGGATGTGACGGTGCAAAAGCAGATCCTCAAGCTGATCGCGGGACTTCAGGCCCGGCATGGCACGGCCTTGTTGTTCGTCACCCATGATCTGGGCGTGGTCAGCAAGGTCTGTCAAAGCCTGTCGGTGCTTTATGCCGGCCGCGTGGTCGAGGATACCGATGTGCCCAGCTTCTTTGCCGGGCCGAAGCATCCCTATTCGGCGGCCCTGCTGGCGGCCACGCCGAAATACACCGACCCATCGGCCGGGCTGAACCCGGTGCCCGACGCCGTGATCGCCGCCGTGCGGGCGGAGGTCGGCCATGACTGACCTATACGAGGTGCGCGATCTGCACCTGTCGCTGGCCGATATGACCCGCAAACCCCTGTTCGGGGCGGCGCCGCGCTTGCCGATCCTGCAGGGTCTGGACTTCACCATTCCCAAAGGCGCGGTCATGGGGATCGTCGGCGGCTCGGGTTCAGGAAAATCGACGCTGGGGCGGGCGCTGGTGCGGCTTTTGGAGCCCTCATCGGGCGCGGTTCGCTTTGACGGGGTGGAAATCACCCATCTTTCGGATGCCGAATTGCGGCCCTTGCGGCGGCGGTTCCAGATGATCTTTCAAGACCCGATGAGCAGCCTGAACCCGCGCCACAGGGTCGACACGATCGTGGCTGGCCCTCTGCGTCTGCATGGGTTCGACGGGATCGCCGCGCGGGTGGCGCGGGCCTTGGACCATGTCGGCCTGCCCCGCGATTTTGCCAGCCGCTATCCGCACGAGCTGTCGGGCGGACAAAGGCAAAGGGTCGGCATCGCCCGCGCCATTGCGCTGGAGCCCGAGTTCATTCTGGCGGACGAGATCGTCTCGGGGCTTGATGTGTCAAGTCAGGCGCAGGTGCTGAACCTGCTGGAGGGTCTTGTGCGCGAACTGGGGCTGACGCTGGCCTTCATCAGCCATGATCTGAGCGTCGTGCGCCGCCTTTGCGCCCGGGTCATGGTGCTGCAAAACGGCCGGATCGTCGAGAACCGCGAGACGGCGGCGCTGTTTGCCGCACCCCAGGCCCAGTACACCCGCGACCTTCTGGACGCGATCCCCTTGCCCGACCCGGATCAGGCCTGGGGTTAGGCGTGTCGCGTTCAACCCAATAAGGGCATTCGCCTGTGCCCCGAGGCAGCGATTGCCCTTGCAAACGCGATCGGAAGCACAGGTGAATTCAATTGAACGCGACACGCTTTAGGGCAAGGCGCGCATCACCGCGGCTGCGATCTTGAAGCTGTGCAGCCGGGCGGCGTGATCATGGATCATGCCTGTCAGCATGATTTCATCGGGTTTGTAGCTGTCGATCAGGCATTGCAGCCGCGATTTGACCGTTGCGGGCGCACCGACCGCCGCGCAGGACAAGGCCTCTTCCACCCCGGCCATGACCTGCGGTGGCACGTCGGACAGATCATGTGTAGGCCTGGGCAAACGGCCAGGCTGGCCGGTGCGCAGCCGAGCGAAGGCCAGAATTTGCGACGAACGCAGATAGGTCGCCTGATCGTCGGTGTCGGCGGCACAGACCCCGGCGGCCATCATGAAATAGGGCTGATCCAGCCATTGTGACGGACGGAACGTCGCACGGTAGACCTCGGCCGCCTCACCCAGCAGACCCGGCGCGAAATGGCTGGCGAATGCATAGGGCAGACCCAGATAGGCCGCCAGTTGCGCGCCATAAAGGCTGGACCCCAGGATCCACACCGGCACCTGACTGTCCTGCCCCGGAAAGGCATGCACGCCGCTGTCGGTTCGGGCCGGACCAAGATAGGACAAAAGCTCGACCACATCATCGGGGAACTGGTCGGACGCTTCCATGTGGCGGCGCAGGGCCCGCGCCGTGGCCATGTCGGTGCCCGGCGCGCGACCCAGCCCCAGATCAATGCGGCCGGGATACAGCACCGCCAAAGTGCCGAATTGCTCGGCGATCACCAAAGGCGCATGATTGGGCAGCAT
>JAYSWK010000234.1:0-4770 GCA_043718085.1 Rhodobacterales bacterium | reverse complement strand
TCAACCGGGCGTGGTCGGCTTGCTTGCGGTCGACGGGGGCAGCGCCTTCGTCGATTTGGGCACGACGCAGGCGGATGTCGTCGGGGCCATAAAGCGTCAGGGTCTCGGCCGGCAGGCTGTCGCGCCCGGCGCGACCGATTTCCTGATAGTAGCTTTCGATGGACTTCGGCAGATCGGCATGGGCGACCCAGCGGATGTCGGGCTTGTCGATGCCCATGCCAAAGGCCACCGTGGCCACGACGATCAGCCCGTCTTCCTGCTGAAAGCGCATCTCGACCACGCGGCGCGCTTCGGGGTCCATGCCGGCGTGATAGTGGCAGGCCGAATGGCGCGCCTCGCGCAGGGCCTGGGCCAGAACCTCGGTCTTGGAGCGGGTGGCGCAATAGACGATGCCCGATTGACCGCGCCGTGCGGCGGCAAAGGCCAGCACTTGTTCGCGCGGGCCACTTTTGACGGCGAAGGCCAGGTGGATGTTCGGCCTGTCGAACCCGCGCAGAAAGGTCGAGGGCCGGGCGCCGTCGAACAGCCGGGTGACGATCTCGGCCCGCGTTTCTTCGTCCGCTGTGGCGGTAAAGGCGGCCAGGGGCACGGCCAGCGCCTGACGCAATGCGCCGATTTTCAGATAGTCGGGGCGGAAGTCATGGCCCCATTGGCTGACGCAATGCGCCTCGTCCACGGCGATCAGACTGACCTTGATCCGGCGCAGAAGGGGTAGCGTTCCAGCCGCCGCCAGCCGTTCGGGCGCGATGTACAAAAGCTTGAGCCGCCCATCGTCCAGCGCCTGAAAGACCTGTTCCGTCTCTTCATCGGTATTGCCCGAGGTCAGCGCCCCCGCCTCGACCCCCACCGCTTTCAGCGCGCGGACCTGATCGCGCATCAGGGCAATCAGGGGCGAGATGACGACGGTCACCCCGTCGCGGCACAGGGCGGGCAGTTGGAAACACAAGGACTTGCCGCCGCCCGTGGGCATGATCGCCAGGGTGTTTTGCCCGGCCAGAACGGCTGAAACGATCTCTTCCTGACCCGGCCGAAAATCCGCAAAGCCGAAGACCGAGTGCAAAAGCGCCCGCGGGTCATTCATGTTTTCTTCAATTTGCATTCACCGACGCCATTCCGCCCCTGTTTCGCGCGCGGTCAACGCCTAGAATAGGTTGTTCACCACGACGATGCGAAGCGCGATGATGGCCAGCAAGACCACAAGCGGGGTGAAGTCGATGCCACCCGTGGTCGGGATGACCTTGCGGATCTTGGCATAGACAGGCTCCAGAATGCGCTGCAGCGCCTGCCAGACCTGATAGACCAGCGGCTGGCGCAGGTTCAGCACCTGGAAATTGATCAGCCAGGACATGATGACATGGGCCAGCACGATCCAGCGGGCAATGTCGAGAACAAGAAGCACAATCTGCAGCAATGATGTCATGCAAGGATCTCCGCCAATGCAGGCAGAAGTAGTCGCTGCCGGGTCAAAGGGCAAGGACCGAGGCTCAGGCTTGCTTAATCTTCGGCTTTCGGGCTTCATCGGTCAAAACATCGGGGGCAGGCATGGCGACGCAACGGCAGCGCATCTGGGGATGGTGGTTCTTTGACTGGGCGAGCCAGCCCTATAACACGCTGCTTTTGACCTTTGTGTTCGGCCCCTATTTCGCCGAGGTCGCAAGCGCCCATTTCATGGCCACGGGTCTGGACGACGCGGCCGCCGGTGCCGCGGCGCAGGCCTATTGGGGCTGGGGGCAGACGCTGTCGGGCGTATTCATCGCGATTCTGGCGCCCATTCTGGGGGCGGTGGCCGATGGGTCGGGCAAAAGGATGCTGTGGATCTGGATATTCTCGGCCTTTTATGTCGTTGGATCTTGGATGCTTTGGTATGTCATGCCCGATCAGCCCGATCTGGTCACGGCCCTGTGGTGGTTCAGCATCGGTCTGATCGGGATGGAGTTCACCACGATCTTCACCAATTCGCTGATGCCGGATCTGACCGGTGATGACGACATGGGCCGGGTTTCGGGCACGGGATTTGCCTTTGGCTATGTGGGCGGCATCGTGGCTTTGGTCATCATGCTGCTTTTGTTGGCGGAAAATTCCGATACCGGCAAAACGCTGTTGGGCATTGACCCGATCCTTGGCCTGGATGCGGCAGCGCGCGAGGGCACAAGGTCGGTTGGCCCGCTGACGGCGATCTGGTATGTGATCTTCATGGTGCCGTTCTTTCTGTGGGTTCGCGAAAGCCCGGCAAAGATCAAGGTGCCGCTGGGCCGTTCGCTGCGCGAACTTTGGGCGTTGATCCTGTCCTTGAAAGACCGGCAAAGCCTGGGGGCGCATCTGGTAAGCTCGATGTTCTACCGCGACGCGCTGAACGCGCTTTATGGCTTTGGCGGTGTCTATGCCTCGGGCGTTCTGGGGTGGAGCATCACGCAGATCGGTGTTTTTGGCATTGCGGGTGCCATGTCGGCGGCCCTGTTCAGCTGGCTTGGTGGCAAGATGGACAGCGCCCGTGGGCCAAAGCCCGTGATCAACCTGTCGATGTGGGTGCTGATCCTGGTATGTCTGGTCATTGCGGGCATGTCGCGCGCCGCCTTTTTCGGCTTGCCCTTTGCCGAAGGCTCGGCCCTGCCGGACCAGATCTTTTATGTCTGCGGCATCCTGATCGGCGCGGCAGGCGGCACGCTGCAATCGGCCAGCCGCACCATGATGGTGTTCCACACCACCCGCGACCGCGCGACCGAGGCTTTTGGCCTGTATGCCCTGTCGGGCAAGGCCACGGCCTTTATCGCGCCGTTCTGCATTGCGCTGTTCACCACGATCAGCGGATCGCAGCGCATGGGCATCGCGATCCCGTTGATCGGCCTGTTCCTGGTGGGGATGGTGCTGTTGAAATGGGTCAAGCCATTGGGGGAAAGGTCCTGATGCGGCAGCTGTTTGCGATTTTCCTGCTGGCCTTTTGCCTGCCCGCCCTTGGTCAGCCGGCCGGGGCCGAAACCACGGCCGCCAATCTGTTTTCCGCCCTGCCCGATCCGACCGGGGGCAAGGCCCAACCCATTGGCACCTATAACAAGGGCTGTGCCGCGGGCAATGTCGAGCTGCCCGAAACCGGGCCGACCTGGCAGGCCATGCGTCTGTCGCGGCACCGCAATTTCGGCAATCCGGTCTTGGTCGATTACCTGATGGACCTGTCGGCCAAGGTTGCCGCCCTTGGCTGGAAAGGGATCTATATCGGTGATCTGGGCAATCCGCGTGGCGGGCCGATGAATTCGGGCCATGCCAGTCATCAGACGGGGCTGGACGCCGATATCTGGTTTCTCAAACCCAGGCGGCTGGATCTTACGGCCGAGGAGCGCGAAAACATCTCGTCCATCGCGATCCGCAGCGAGGACCAGCTGTCGGTCAACGAAAACTGGGACCCAAGTTACCGGTTGATGCTGAAAGCGGCCGCGTCGGACCCGCGCGTTGACCGGATCTTTGTCGCCGCCGCCATCAAGATCGAGATGTGCAAGACCGCCACGGCCGCTGACGCCAAATGGCTGCAACACATAAGACCCGAGGCCAACCATCAGGACCATCTGCACGTCCGGCTGAAATGCCCCAAGGGATCACCGCTGTGCCAGACCCAGAAACCCACGGTGTCGGATCTGTCCAAAGGGGGCAGCGGCTGCGATGACACGCTGATGTATTGGGTCTCGGACGCCTATCTGCATCCCAAGCCGGTGAAACCGCCCAAGAACCCGCCGCCGCCCAAGCCGCACAAGCGCACCTCGCGCGAATTGCTGATGTCGGACCTGCCGGCGCAATGCATGGGTGTTCTGACCGCCAATTGACAGGATCGTGACCGCGCGCTAAACGCCGCCGTCCCCATGGTGGGGCCCCCATCACTGGGCAAGTCTCCGCGACCTTGTAAAAAACGGAAGAGAACATGAAACAGCTTCTTTCGGCCAGCCTCATCTGGGGCATCCTTGCCATGGGGGTCATCGTCGTGGCCTCAAATATCCTGGTGCAGCACCCGATGGGGGCCTATCTGACCTGGGGCGCGCTGACCTATCCCTTGTCTTTTCTGGTCAATGACATCGTGAACCGCGTGGACGGGGCCAGCGCCGCGCGCCGTGTCGTTCTGGTGGGCTTTGCCGTGGGCCTTGTCTGTTCGATCATCGGCACGCGCATTCCGGGCGAGTTCGGCCCGCTGGTCACCCTGCGCGTGGCGCTTGGCTCGGCCACGGCCTTTCTGATCGGGCAATTGCTGGACGTGACCATATTCGACCGGCTGCGTCGGGCCGAATGGTGGCGCGCGCCGCTGATCTCGACGCTGCTGGGATCGTCGGTCGACAGTGTGATCTTCTTCACCATCGCCTTCTCTGCTTGGTTTACCTTTCTGGAACCCGGCAATGACGTGTCCTGGGCCGCCACACCGGGCGCACTTTTGGGCATGGGACCCGAGGTGCCGTTCTGGGTGTCGCTGGCCGTGGCCGATTGGTGTGTCAAATTCGCAATAGCGGTCTTTGGACTTTTGCCATTCCGTCTAATTGTCGCCAGAAAGCTGGCACCCATTGCGTAAATTCTTTTGACAAACACCAAATCTGTGTCACGCTCCCCCTATCGGCAACCATTTTGAAAGGAGGTGATCCAGTGTCTAGAGTGATATTGGAGAGAGGTGTCGGGACAGTCGGGAGGCGTGTTTTCTAGGGGCAGACCCTTGGACTGACAAACCACCGATTGGATGGATGCCCTAACTGGCCCATCTCCTTGGAACTCGGGAAGGGTCGCCGCACTCCGGCGACCCTT
>JAYSWK010000233.1:0-4773 GCA_043718085.1 Rhodobacterales bacterium | reverse complement strand
GCCCGGCTATCACGGACCTGTCCAGGACGCAGGTTTTCTGGCCGGCAGGGCTGCCGAAATCGGCTTTCCCGTGCTGATCAAGGCCCGCGCCGGCGGCGGTGGCAAGGGGATGCGCCGCGTCGATAGTCCAGCCGATTTCCCGACCGCCCTGCAGGGCGCGCAGCGCGAGGCGCTGACCAGTTTCGGTGACCCCTGCGTCCTGATCGAACGCTACATTCCCAACTCGCACCATATTGAAATGCAGGTCTTTGGCGACAATCACGGCCATGTCGTCCACCTGTTTGAGCGCGACTGTTCCCTGCAACGTCGCCATCAAAAGGTGATCGAGGAATCCCCCGCCCCCGGAATGACCCCGGCTCTGCGCGCCGCCATGGGCCATGCCGCGACCGAGGCTGCCCGCGCCATCGGCTATTCCGGTGCCGGCACCGTCGAATTCATCACCGATGGGTCGATGCGCCCTGACAGCTTCTGGTTCATGGAAATGAACACCCGGTTGCAAGTCGAACACCCGGTGTCCGAGGCCGTGACGGGTCTGGACTTTGTCGAACTGCAACTTCGCGTGGCGTCGGGTGAGCCTTTGCCCTTCCGTCAGGACGATTTGCACCTGATCGGCCACGCCATGGAAGCCCGGCTTTATGCCGAGGATGTGGCCAAGGGGTTCTTGCCCGCGACGGGGCGGTTGGACCATCTGCGCTTTCCGGATGGGGCCCGCTTTGAACGCGGCCCCCTGCGCATCGACAGCGGTGTGCGCCAAGGCGATGTGGTCAGCCCGTGGTATGACCCGATGATTGCCAAGATCATTGTTCACGCCCCAACCCGGACCCAGGCCCTGGCACGCCTTTCCCAATCGCTGGAGGGTTGTCAGGCAACCGGCGTGGTCACCAATCTGGCCTTCTTGCAAGCCTTGTCGCGTCATCAGGGTTTTGCGGGTGGCCAGATTGACACGGGCCTGATTGCCCGCGATTTCGACCTGCTGCAAGCGGCCTCGGTCCCGCCTGTGCCGGTCACCGGCCTTGCCATGCTCGCCCAATCCGGCCAGTTGCCACGCGCTGCGACCGGTGATCCCTGGCACGACCTGGCCGATTGGCGCCACTGGTCGCCGGACCGCCATCTTGCGACACTGGGCGTCGCCGGGCATTTGACGGCCCTGCCCGGCGGGGTCTGGCAGGTCGCGATTGACGGCCAACTGACGCAGTTTGCCGTGGCCCCGCAGGGCCAAGGCTTCACCCTTCGCCACGGCGATCACAGCTTTGGGGCCGAGGTGGTCGTCAGTGATGACCTGATCACGGTGTTTGCCCAAGGCCGTGTCCATACATTTCAGCGCCCCAAACAGGACGCCACTCAGGATCATGCTCTCGACGCGGATAGCCTGTTTGCCCCCATGCCCGGTCTGGTCAGGCTTGTCAGCGGCACGGCAGGCCAGCCCGTGCTCAAAGGTCAGCCCTTGGTCGTGCTGGAGGCGATGAAGATGGAGCATACCCTGACGGCACCCCGCGACGGCTGCCTGGCCGAGGTCCTGGTGGCGGCAGGCGATCAGGTCAGTGATGGCGCCCTGCTGCTCAGGATCGGGCCCGCCGATGACTGATCACGTCACCCTTTATGAGGTCGGCCCGCGTGACGGATTGCAGAATGAGGTGCGCCAAATCGCGACGGATGACAAGATAAGGCTGGTAAACCTTCTGTCGGCCAGTGGCCTGACCCGGATCGAGGTCACCAGCTTTGTCAGCCCGAAATGGGTGCCGCAATCGGCCGATGCGGCAGCGGTGCTGGCCGGGATCACCCGCGAAGGTGGCGTGACCTATGCCGCCCTGACGCCCAACCTGCAAGGGCTGAAGGCGGCAATGGCGGCAGAGGTGGACGAGGTGGCGGTCTTTGCCTCGGCCTCGGAAGGGTTCAGCCGGGCCAATAACAATTGTTCGATTGCGGAATGCCTGGACCGCTTCGCCCCGGTTCTGGCGGCCTCGACGGTTCCCGTGCGCGGCTATGTGTCCTGCGTCACGGATTGCCCCTATGATGGACCGACACCGCCGCAACAAGTGGTGCGCGTGGTGCATGCGCTGATCGACATGGGGTGCCACGCGGTCTCGCTGGGCGACACGATCGGCCATGCCACGCCGCAAACCACGGCCCGGATGCTGGATGCGGTGCTGGACACGACGCCCGCTCATCTGCTTGCCGGGCATTTTCACGATACCAATGGTCATGCCCTGTCGAACATCGCGGTTGCGCTGGACCGCGGTCTCAGGGTCTTTGATACCTCGGTCGCAGGTCTGGGCGGATGCCCGTTCGCGCCTGGCGCCAAGGGCAATGCCGCAACCGAAACCGTGTTGGACTGGCTGACAAAACAAGGACTTGTGACGGGCGTCGATCCCACCCGTCTGGCCGAAGCCACGACCTTTGCCCGAACCCTCAGGAGCACGTGAATGCCCCTCTATGACACGATCACCCTGTCAACCGACCCGCAAGGGGTGGCTACCCTCACCCTGAACCGTCCAGACAAACGCAATGCCCTGTCTGCGCGGATGATCGATGAACTGACCGACGCCGCCAACACTCTGGCCAAAGGCGACGTCCGCGCCGTGGTCCTGTCGGGCGCGGGGCCTGTCTTCTGCGCCGGGGCTGACCTTGACTGGATGACAGTGCAGATCCGCGCCGACCGTGCCACAAGAATGGCCTCGGCCCGCAGTCTGGCGCTGATGCTGCAAGCCCTGAACGAATTGCCCAAACCCCTGATCGGGCGCCTGCATGGCGGGGCCTTTGGCGGGGGTGTTGGTCTGGCCTGCATCTGCGATGCTGTGATCGCCACCCCCGGCACCCGCATTGGCCTGACCGAAACCCGGTTGGGCCTGATCCCCGCCACGATCAGCCCCTATGTTCTGGCGCACATAGGAGAGGGGGCCGCCCGCCGAATCTTCATGTCTGCCAAGGTCTTTGACGCAACCGAGGCACAGACTTTAGGCATAGTTTCAATGCTTGCCGACGACCTTGACGCCGCCGTTCAGACTGAGGTCGCCCCCTATCTTTCCACCGCCCCGGGTGCGGTCGCCGCAGCCAAGGCGCTGACCCGCCGTCTTGGCGCCCGAATCGACGCAAGTGTCATCGACGACACCATCACCCGCCTCGCCGACACCTGGGAAGGCGAAGAAGCCGCCCACGGCATCGCCGCCTTCCTTGCCAAACAACCCCCACGCTGGGTCCGCCCCTAACCGCCGGAGCAAACTTGCTGAATTTTGTGCGCACCCCCGACCCCATGGGCTACGACTATGTCATCATTGGCGCCGGTTCGGCTGGCTGTGTGGTCGCGGCGCGCTTGGCCGAGAAACCCAGCCTTCGCGTTCTGCTGATCGAAGCGGGCGGGGTTGACCGCTCAATCGGCATAGCCATGCCCGCAGCCATGGGCCTGCCTCTGATGAGCGACAGAACAAATTACAAATACATCGGCCAGCCCGAAGAAGGTGGCACCACCGTCTATCAACCGCGCGGGCGCGGCCTTGGCGGATCTTCGTCAGTCAATGGCATGAACTGGATGCGCGGGAACCGACAGGACTATGACGGCTGGGCTGGGTTGGGGATTGATGGCTGGTCCCATGATGAGGTGCTGCCTCATTTTCAGCGGTCCGAAACCTTTGCCGAGGGGGCCAATGCCTTTCGCGGTGGCGATGGCCCAGTCAAGGTCGAACGGTCCCGCGCCGACAATCCGCTCTTTCAAGCGTTTCTTTCTGCCGGGGCCGAGGCCGGCTTTCCCGAAAACCCTGATCACAATGCCGCCACCCAAATCGGGACGCACCGCATTCAGCGAAATATCGGCGACGGCCGCCGGTACAGTGCCTCTTTTGCCTATCTGCACAACCGGCCCGACCGGCCCAACCTGCATGTCCTGCTGAACACCCGCGTTACCCGGCTGGACCTTTTGGCCGGGCGTTGTTTTGCCGTCAGGGCGTTGCGGAACGGGCTGAGCCTGCACATCCCTGTCGGTCGCGAGGCGATCCTATGCGCTGGGGCGCTGATCTCGCCTCAACTTCTGATGTTGTCCGGGATAGGTGACGCAGATCACCTGCGCGCGCTTGATATTCCCGTCGCAGCGCATCTGCCCGCCGTGGGGCAGGGTCTTAGTGACCACACCTGCCTTGCCATTCAATACGAGGTCAAAGACCCGCGTGACAGTCAGGCGCATCTTCTGTCCACAGTGGGTCGGGCAAGGGCTGGACTGGAATGGCTTCTGACCCGGCGGGGCCTTGGCGCATCAAACCTGTTCGAGGTCGGGGCGATGCTGTCGACCGAAGGCGCAGACCGACCGGATATACAGATCGAATGCGTGGCGATGCGAGCCGAGTTTGGCCAAAACCGGATTTCGGTGGAACCCGGCTTTCAGTGTTTTCTGAGCTTGCAGCGCCCGACCAGCACCGGGCGGGTCTGGCTGAACAGTGCCGATCCAATGGCAAACCCTGCCTTTCGCTTCAACTATCTGAAAACGGACCACGATCAGCGCCTGGCCGTCAATGCCATCCGCCACCTGCGCGACATCATGGCCCAACCTGCCCTTGCGCGGAGGATCATGATCGAGGTTGGCGCGCAGGCGGACCTGCGATCTGAAGCCGACTTGCTGGCCTTTGCAAGGTCGACGGCCGAATCTAATTATCACCCGTCCTGCACAGTGCGCATGGGCCAAGAAGGTGTCGTCGATGCGTCGGGGCTTGTCCATAGCCTGGACAACGTCCGCGTGATCGACGCCTCCATCTTCCCGGTAATTCCGTCAGCCAATCTCAATGCGCC
>JAYSWK010000232.1:0-12144 GCA_043718085.1 Rhodobacterales bacterium | reverse complement strand
CTCCGCCAACAGCGCGGCCTTGTTGGTCTTGTCGTTCTCGGCCGTCGTGACGCTTTCCTGCGCGGCGGCCAGCAGGGTCAGGGTCTCCTCCGCCCGCTTGCGCTGTTCTTCCAGGGCCAGCGTCATCGCCGTCAGCTCGGCATCCGAGTTCTTCAACTTCTCCCGCAGGGCCTCTGCGGCCGCCAGATCAGCCAAGCGGTTCTTTTCAGCGTCCGAAAGCGCGGTTGAAAGGGCGGTGTCGCTTGCCGAAACCCGCTGCCTCATATCTTTGATCAACGCTTCCAAAGCTTCACGCCGGGCGGCGGCCAGCCGGGCCGCTTCCTGATCGGCGCTGATTTCGTCACGCGCCTTGGCCAGCGCGAGGTTAAGCGCCTCTTGCTCTGAAACAAGCTTGCCCTGCGCCGCCTGAAGCTCGGTCAGCGAGGCTGTCAGCGTGCCAATCTGGCCCGCTTGCTTGTCACGTTCGGCCAAAAGACTGGCAACCTGTGCCTCAAAGCTGGCGATCCTGCCCTGGGCTTGCGACAGTTCTTCCCTGCCGGCGGTAAGGTCGGCGGTCAGGCTGGCAATGAGACCAGCCTGACGGTCGCCCTCTGCCTGCGCGGCGCTCAAGCTGGACTGCAGGGCCCCGACTCGCGCGGTCAAGTCGGCCGAGCGGGACCGCTCAAGTCCAAGTGCGTCGGCAAGCTGGGCGACCTGTGCATTCAACTCGGACAATTGGTTGGACTGCGTGGTGATCGTATCGCGTAGCATCGACTGCATGACGGTGAAGATAGTCAGAACGAACATCAGCACCATCAATAGCGTGGTTACGGCATCGACAAAACCCGCCCATATCTGGCTGCCGTCGCGCCGTGAACGGCTGAGACCCATGTCAACCCCGCCCGACAGTGCCGCGCGACAGCGCGCGGATGGCGGTCGTCAGTGCGGTGAGATCGGCGCGCAGGTCAGCAATGCTTTCCTGGCGTCCCGCGGAAATTTCCTCGAGAATACGCAGCAGCTGAACATCAATCGAGCGCAAGCGCATCCGGCTTTCGGCATCGGAGTAGGCTGTGCTTTCTGCTCCGGTCAAAGCGGCTATCAGCTTTTCCTGGCCTTGGGCAATGCGGGTCAAAGCCTCGGTCTGGGCGCCGTTGTCGAGCCCCATTCCAAGCTTTCGGATGGCCTGGGCAAGTTCGGTCAGCTTTTCATCATTGCCCTCTCTCGACGCTTCGGCTTGAGCATATAGTGTTTGCAGGACCTCGATCTGACCCGTCACATTGTCAAGGATTTGAACCATGAGTGTCTGGTCATGCGTCTCGCCTTCGCTTGATGCAAGGCCAAGACGCGTGATCGAGGATACCCATTCTTCGAGCTCTCGATAAAAACGGTTCTGACCATGGCTTGCAAAAAGTTCAAGCAGACCCACGACCAGCGAGCCCGCAAGACCCATGAGCGACGATGAGAAGGCGGTGCTCATCCCGCCAAGCTGGGCCTGCAGACCGCCCATCAACTTGGTGAAAACATCAAGTCCGCTTTCGCCGGGTTCGGGGGCCAGCGACTTGATGGTATCGACAATAGCCGGGATCGTTGTGGCAAGTCCATAGAAGGTCCCCAGCAGGCCAAGGAAGATCAAGAGGTTGGTCAGATAACGGGTGATGTCGCGCGCTTCATCGATCCGGGTCGCCACTGATTCCAATATGGAATGGGCGGAAGAAGACGAGATGTTCATCTTGGCCCCGCGCGACCGCAAGAGAGAGGCAAGTGGAGCCAGAAGTCGGGGTGGGCGGGCCTCTTCTGTGCCGGGTGTTTCGCGGACGAAATTCTCGATCCAACTGACAGACTGCATCAAGATCAGCACTTGCCAGAAGCAGGTCAGGACACCAAGCGCAAAGACACCCGCGATGAAAAGGTTCAGCCAGGGGTTGGTGCGCATGATCTGTTCGATCTGCCCCTGGATCAACCAGGCCCCGAGTCCGACCAAAACGCATACCACCAACATTGTAACGATCTGCCGGATCGGCTGGCTGAACGTATAGGATAACGGCTGCTCGGATCTTTTCATGACGCCCTTATCGCCGATTGATCGACGTGAGGCAACAATTGTGGCAATCAAGGTCGCGCATCCCGGAAGGATGTTTCTTGCACGCCTCAGCCGGCAATTTGCTTTACCCTTGCAACTAACCAGTCGAGGTCGGGATCGGCAATGCCAAGATCATCCAGATGTTGGGCGGTCGAAATCAGGTAGTCGCGATTTGTGCCCCTGCCACCTTTGGCCGTTGCGATGATCCGCGCCTGACCTTCCAGGGCCAAGCCTCCGCAATATTGGTCGTGGTCCGGGTCCACCACGTAAGCAAGTGCCTTGGCAGGCTGGCCGTTTTGCAAGGTGAGCGAAAGCCACTTTTCCTTGTAGGCTGACGAGATCAACTCACGCTCGCGCAGGAAATGCACGGTCTGGGCCTCGGAACCGGGCGGGACGCGAAAGGCTACTCCACTACAAGTTGCTCCCTGGGCCTGATCAAGCGCCAGTACCAGGCCCACATTCTCGGGCGTGCCCCGGTGATGGATCGATCGCATGCAAAAGCTGCGCCGCCAGCCGTCAAGTCGGACGATGTGGCTTTCGGCAAATGGAAATCCGGGGTTCCAAATCAGCGACCCATAGCCAAATACCCAAATAGCACCGTCCAATTGCTGGCCCTTCCGCTTTTGGCTCTGTAGACATCAAGCGTCGAGCGAAGGAAAGTGGCGGGCATGCGGTTTATCCTGTGGATGGGACTGGTTTTGGGCCTACTGTGGGGCAGCTACTGGTTTGTCGGATCGGCGGCGATTGAAAACGGAGTGACCCGGTGGTTTGCGGACAGCCAAGCGCAAGGACTGACCGCGGAAAACCGAGGCATTGCGGTTTCGGGCTTTCCCAGCCGGTTTGACCTGACGGTAACCAACCCACGGCTGGCTGATCCTGTCCTTGGCATCGGATGGAAAGCGCCGTTTGCGCAGGTTTTGTCCATGACATGGAAACCCTGGCACGTGATCGCGGTGTTGCCGATGGACCAGGAGATCGATGCGGGCGGCCAGAGAATTGCCCTGACGACAAGTAGAATGGCTGCATCGTTGCGCCTGCAACCATCGGCCAATCTGACCTTTCGGGAAATGGTGATTGAGGCCCATGATCTGGCTTTGACTTCAGATTTTGGCTGGAAAAGTGATGTCAAATCGGTGGTTTTGGCTCTGGTCGACGAAAGATCACCTACGTTCAGCGCACGACTGGGTTTGGATGTCACGGATCTGCGCCCCGACCTGAAACTGTCCGTCAGGCTTCGGGGACTGGGTGATGTGGTGGACCTGATCCACCTTGACGCCAGCCTTGGCTTAAGTGCCGCGCTGGACCGACACATCGGCGAAACACGTCCACAGATCAACCAATTGAAAGTGCGTGATTTCCAGCTGACCTGGGGGAAGTTGCATCTGCAAGCCAAAGGCGAAATTGAACCTGATTTGGACGGTCTGGCGACGGGCATTATCGACCTTGAAGTCACCCATTGGCAAGAGATCCCCGACCTCGCCGTCGCGCTGGAGCTTGTCCGTCCTGAAATGGCGGCGGGCTTGATGGATGGCTTCAGAACATTGATCAAGCCCGGGGCGGACCCGGATGTTCTGCTTTTGCCGCTGACATTGTCCGAAGGCTGGATGACTCTTGGCCCGTTGCCTTTGGGTCCTGCGCCAAGGTTCAATTAAGACGGGGCGGCCCAGGCTGGCCATTGGATCGGGCACTTGTCCGTTGCCAAAGTCGCACGCCGATCTAGTGGCAGTAGGATCCGCCGCGGTTTTGCGCAACATCCAGATGAATGTGATTTTCGTGATAGCCGTCCGAGCCGGGGCCAAGGGTCGTGTGGAAGGTCCCGCAAGCGGCCTGTTTGGCGCGTTTGATCTGAGTGCCGTAGTTTCCAGAAACACTCATGACCTTGCCTGAGCGGAGGACAAAGGCGGAAATGTCGATGGCATTTCCGGAACCATGCTCGCTGACCTTGTTGCCCCGCACATTGTTGCGGGGGCGGCAGGAGTAGCTGTCCGCAATGTTGAGCTGCACCACCTGATTGTTGAAGGCGGGCTGCAGCCCCTCATCCACCCATTCGGCCAACGCATTGGCCGCGTTGCAATTTAGTGTTGCGGGCGGGTTCAGCCGGACGCCGTCAACCGACGACACCAGGACTGGGTCCTTGACGCTGCAACCCTTGGTCCGCGACAAGATGGGCTTCACGGCCAGTCCCTTGATTGCAGAGTTCTGGCAGACCGACCCTTTCCGTGAGGCGGCGGGTTTATCGCCGTTGGCTGCCGGAGCCGAAACCAAAACCGGGTCGGTCGGGGCAAAAAAATCCGATGGGCGAGGTTGTGGGCGCAGCGATGTGGAAACCATGATCTCTGCCGACCGGCCGACGGCGCCTGGCCGAGGCATGGGACGGGGCGAAGTCGTCGGTGCCTCTGCGAAAGCGATGCCTGCTAAAAAGGGTAGCAAAATCAAATAGGTCAAGGACCGAGACAGGGTCAATGACCCGTGTCCTTTTGCGTGGCAACGCGGCCAAAATCGGGGGCCGATGTGTCTTGCCCGGCCTCGATGATCCCGCGACGGATGGCTCGGGTGCGGGTGAAATAGTCGTGCAGCAGATCACCGTCGCCCATGCGGATGGCGCGTTGCAGCACAAAAAGCTCTTCCGTAAAGCGGCCAAGAACATCCAGGACGGCATCCTTGTTGGTGAGAAAAACATCGCGCCACATGGTTGGATCAGATGCCGCAATGCGGGTGAAGTCGCGAAAGCCTGTGGCCGAATACTGGATGACTTCGGAATTCGACACCTGTGCCAAATGATCGGCCACACCCACCATCGTGTAGGCAATGAGGTGTGGCGTGTGGCTGACCACGGCCAGAACCAAATCATGATGATCCGGATCCATCGTATCGACCCGGGCGCCCAGGGCGGTCAGCAATCTGCGCAGGCGGTCAATTTCGGCGGACGGCGTTCCACCCACAGGGGTCAGAAGCCACCAGCGATTTTGAAACAGTGTTGCGAAACCAGAGCGCGGGCCGGAATACTCTGTTCCTGCCATCGGGTGGCCTGGAATAAAGACAGTATTTTCAGGAAGATGCGGGGTAACCACCTCGATGACGGCACGTTTGACCGAGCCCACATCGGTCACTGTGGCACCCGGCGCGAGATAGGGTCCGATTTCGGCAGCAATGGCGGCCATGGCCCCGACAGGCACCGCAAGAACCACAAGATCGGCCCCGGCCACGGCCTCGGCCGCGGTGTCGAACACCCGGTCGCAAAGGCCGATTTCCAGCGCCACGGCCCGGGTTTCGGCCGATTTGGCATGGCCCACAATTTCGCCCGCCAAGCCGCCCGCGCGCATCGCATGGGCCATGGAAGACGCGATCAGACCCAGGCCGATCAAGGCGACACGGTTGTAGATCCTGGTCATCGCACGCCTTTGAACTGGGCTATGGCATGGGCGACGCGGCGGCAGGATGCCTCGTCACCGATGGTGATGCGTAGACATTGGGGCAGCTTGTAACTGGATACCCGGCGCACGATAAGTCCCTGTTTTTGCAGGAATGCATCGCATCCTTCGGCCTCTTCCTGGCTGGCGAATCGTGCCAGGATGAAGTTGGTCATCGAGGTGTCCGACGGCACGCCGAGTTCGGCCAGCGCCAATGCCAGCCAATGGCGCATGCGGGCATTGTCGCTGCGGCAACGGGTGATGTGATCCTGGTCGCGAACGGCGGCCTCGGCTGTTTCAAGCTGGGTGTTGGACAGGTTGAACGGGCCACGGATGCGGTTGAGCACGTCAATGATAGCCTTCGGGCCATAGCCCCAGCCCACCCGCAATCCACCAAGTCCGTAGATCTTGGAGAAGGTGCGCGTCATCACCACATTCTTGCGCCCCTCGATCAGGGACAGGCCACCGTCGAACGCATCGACGTATTCGGCATAGGCACCGTCCAGAACCAAAATGGCTTGGGCGGGCAGGCCTTCGGCGAGGCGCGCCACTTCGGCGGCGGAAATCATAGTGCCCGTCGGATTGTTGGGATTGGCGATAAAAACAAGCTTTGTCCGACGGTTACAGGCTTTCAAGATCGCATCGACATCCGTCGTGCGTTCGCGTTCGGCCACTTCGACCGGGGTGCCGCCCGCAGCCGTGGTGGATATGCGATACATCAGAAAGCCGTGTTCGGTAAACACAACTTCATCCTTTTGCCCGACATAGGCCTGGCATAGAAAATGAATGATCTCGTCCGAGCCGACGCCGCAGATCACGCGGTCAGGATCAAGGCCATGCACATCGGCGATCGCGGCGCGCAGCGCGGCATGACCAGTCGATGGATAGCGGTGCATCTGATGCACCGAGCGTTGAAAAGCTTCCTTCGCGCGGCTGGAGGGGCCGAAGGGATTTTCGTTCGACGACAGTTTCACAACATTGGACACACCCGCGACCGATGCACTGCCGCCCACGTACAGAGCGATGTCCATGATGCCGGGCTGAGGGCGTATTGCGTCGTTCATCTTTAACCCCATCGAATGAACCGGGTTTTAACGGCGCGGGCGGGGCTTTGCCAGCCACTTTCGCGCAAAGCAAAGGGGCCCAAACATTTTGGGCCCCTTGCCGATCTTTGCAGCGTGCCAAGCGGCCCGATGAGGTCAGTTCTTGGCGTAATATTCGACGACCAGGTTCGGTTCCATCTGGACAGGATAGGGCACGTCGCTGAGGCCCGGAGTGCGAACAAACTTGACGACCAGCTTGGAGTGATCCGCCTCGATATAGTCGGGCACGTCACGCTCGGCCAATTGGGTGGCTTCCAGAATGGCCGCCATCTGCTTGGACTTTTGGCGCACTTCGATGATGTCGCCTTCCTTGACGCGGTAGGAGGCGATGTTGACGCGGGTGCCGTTTACATTGACATGGCCATGGTTCACGAACTGGCGGGCCGCAAAGATCGTGGGGACGAGCTTTGCCCGGTAAACCACTGCATCCAAACGACGTTCCAGAAGGCCAACCAGAGCCTCACCGGTGTCGCCGCGCTGGCGTTCTGCGTCGGAATAGATCTTGCGGAACTGCTTTTCGGTCAGGTCACCATAGTAACCCTTGAGCTTTTGCTTGGCGCGCAGCTGGGTTCCGAAGTCGGAAAGCTTGTTCTTGCGGCGCTGGCCGTGCTGGCCGGGGCCGTATTCGCGCTTGTTCACCGGGGATTTCGGACGGCCCCAGATGTTTTCGCCCATGCGGCGGTCGATCTTGTACTTGGCAGAGGTGCGCTTTGTCATCTCTGATCTCCTTCTAACATATTGAAGGGCGTTGTCCTTTTCCGGCGAACCGGCGACAGGTTTCCCTTTGCAGGGCCCACCAACACCAATGAAAAGCCCCGGAGCGATGTCCGGGACTGGGGCGGCTTATACAAGGACTGGGGCCCGTGTCAACCTGAGGCGGGATATGGGCGGCAAGCCATTGAGATCGATGTGTTAATTGACCGGGTTAACGGAAGATTGCCGACCTACAAACCACCTACAAAGCCTCTACAATGCCTCTACATCGCGGGCAAGATTCCAGACGCGCCCGCCCGGTTAACCATGATCCCCGAATCACATCGCCATATCGTAGCGCAATATCGCGGCTTCCGAAGCCGACAGGTTGCGCCGGGCATAGTCGCCATAGGCATGGGGGTTGCCGGCCAGGTCGGGCATGAGGCCGAGGAGGCCGTCGCGCTGCAAGGGCTCGATCGCGTCCAGCGACGCATTGGCGGGATGGAAGCTTTCCGTCTCTAGCCCGTTGGCCCAGATCACGTTGTGCTGTTCCAGAAGGACATGAATATAGGTGACCTCGCGCAGGGTATGATCGACGGTGATGGAGTGGTCATTCACCAGATCCCCGGCCGCCACCAGGACCTCTGGCGCGTTGAACAGGGCTTGCGCGGCGGGGCCACGCACCAGCATTCGGTGCTGGGGGCTGACCAGAAGGTCAAGATCGGGACGGTCGAGCCCCATGGCATCGCGGCGAAAGCGGATCGGGCGCAGATGGGGCATGGCGTGCAAGCGGGCGCCGGTCATGCGGCGATGGCCGGTCCACAGGATCTCTTGCGCGCCATTGTCACGGGTGAAGACGCGGTCGCCCTGTTGCAGGCTTTGGATCGGGCGCGGGCCGGAGGGGGTGGCAAGCAGAGTGCCGGGGGTAAAGCAGATCACCCCGCCCGAAGGACGCGTGCCTGCCGTAGTCGGGCTGCGGTCAATGGCGGTGCGCACGACCCAAAGATCGCGGTCCGGTGGCGGCAGATCGCCCAGGATCAACAAGAGCATGGCCCCGGTATCCGGCACGGCGATCAGGGTGATGGTATAGGACTGCAGGCCATCGGTGATGATGAAGCTTTGATCCGGAAGGTCCGGGTCGGCCTCGCTGTCCTTGACCTGCCGATCTGCGCCGACGGCACTGCCGACCAAGCGGCGCACCATGCGTGCGGCGCGTTTGCGGATATCACTCGCCCCCTCGGCCTCGTTCAGAATCAGAACGCCCTGCGGACCATCGACCCGCACAGGTGCCCCTGACCAGCGCCAGGTGGCCCCGACCGTCAGGATATCCAAAGACGCGGCCTTGAGGCCGTCTGTTTCTGTCTGTGACCAGGATATGACGAACGTGCCCTGAGAGCCCGTTTTCATGCCTGTTTTCGCCTGCTCGTTTTGTTTTTCTTGTGCCAGAAGGTTAGCAACAGAAATGTCGCCTGCCTATAGCAAATCGGTAACATACCATCAGGAATAAGCGGTTACAGGCGGAAGTTGATGCGAATTGGTCACGCTGTGGCCGGCGCATCACGGGCATTCTTGGTCCAACTGGCCAGTGCGCGCCCTGAACATGACCTGCATCAGAACCGCAGGTTGAGGTTGATCGAGCCTAAGACCTGGCCTTCGGGTTGGCTGTCGAACTCGGGTGAAAGATAGGTGATGCCATAGAACCCCGAGGATTTCTGGCCCTGCCAGGCCACGCCCGCGCGCAGACGACTGCGGGTGTCGCTGGCGACGGCGGCCCCGCCAGCGGGCAAAAGCGCGGTGGCGAAGACATGGGCCACATCGCCGCCAAGGGTAAGGCTAAGCCCGGGCGAGGAAGCGCCGCGAATGCCCCGGTAACGCTGGCCCGTGGTTTGGTCGCGCAGCATCAGAGCACCCTGGCCAAAACTGCCAACCACGATGTCGCTGCCCGCGCGCACCAGAGTTTCCACCCCGGTCTGCGCCGAGATGAAGGGGCGGACCGTCATCTGATCCGACAGCGCAAATCCGCGACCAAGCTCGGCATTGGCGGTGGGGTAAAGGGCGTTACCAAGCTGGTTTGACAGGTCCGGTTTGGCAACACCCAGCAGGCGATGCAGCCATGTCTGCAGACTGCCTGCCCCGGTTTGCGGCCCCAGGCCGACCAGATCGCCGCCCAGATCGGCGTCAAAGCCGGCCCAGGAAAACTGGGTGTGAAGACCGAAGGACAAAAGGCCGGCATAGCGCCGGTCGTCGGGTGAAGGATTGTCCAGATTGCCGGGGCTCACGGTTTCGCCGGACAGGCGGAATTCAAGGATCTCGCCGGGATTGGCGGGCAGCTGCCCCGTCCATTGCGTGCCGCGCAACGCCGAAATCGTCAGGCTGCCGGAATGCCAACGGTCATACATGTCGCCCAGCGAATCGTCGTCGAAGACGCTGCCCCAGCCAAGGGTCCGGGTCTGCTGTTGCGCAATGGCGGTACCAGCGGACAATAGGGTGAGAAGGGCAACACAAAGGGCGTGGCGAATCATGTCGTCAATTCCAGCAGCGCCCCGACCAAGGTCAGAATAGGACGCAATCAGCCTTTGCGCTACTGACTTGCGGAATGAGCCACAGGACTGTGGCGGAACGGCTGCATTCTATTCCTGTCCCAGCGGGGCATGGGGAATATAGGCTGCCTCGAGCCTGGCGATCTGCGCGCCCGTCAGGATCAAGTCAAGGCCCGCTACGGCCTCGGCCAATTGGGCGGGTTGGGTGATCCCGATGATCGGGGATGAGACACCCGCCTTCTGGCGCACCCATGCAAGGGCGACCTGCGCCATGGAGCGGCCAAGTTCACCCGCCAAGGCCTGGACGCTTTGGATCACCGCCGTGTCGGCCTCGGCGCTGCGGTCAAAGAGGAACTTGCCGTAAGCATCCTGCGCGGTGCGCGGGGTTGCGGCCCCTGCGGGCCGGGCAAGGCGACCGCGGGCGATCGGGCTCCAAGGGATCATCCCCACGCCCTGATCAAGGCAGAGCGGGATCATCTCGCGTTCTTCCTCGCGGTAAAGAAGGCTGATCTGGTTCTGCATCGCGATAAACGGGGTCCAGCCATTGGTCCGGGCCACCTCTTGCGCCTTGGCGAACTGCCAGGCCCACATGGTTGAGGCACCGATATACCGGGCTTTGCCGGATTTCACGACGTCATGCAGCGCCTCCATCGTCTCGGCAATGGGGGTGTCGTTGTCCCAGCGGTGGATCTGGTAAAGATCGACATGATCGGTCTTGAGGCGGCGCAGGCTGGCGTCGATATTGTGCAGGATTGCGCGGCGCGACAGGCCGCGCATCTGCGGTTCGGCCAGCATTGTGCCGCAGACCTTGGTGGCCAGGACTATCTGATCCCGGCGGGCAATGGACCACAGGTAATCGCCCAGGATCTCTTCGGACGAACCGTCGGAATAGACATTGGCCGTGTCGAAAAAATTGATCCCGGCCTCGTAGGCCTGCTTGATCAGGGGGCGCGAGGCCGCGGGGGGCAGCGTCCAGGGATGACCGCCCCGGTCGGGTTCGCCAAAGGACATGCAGCCCAAGCAAAGTTCAGACACTTTCAGACCCGAAGCGCCAAGGGAATTCTGTTGCATGGTTTGGTCTCCTTTGCGGCCAAGCTAAAGCGTGTCTGGTTCCGGTTGAATCGAAAATCGCTGCCTCTCGCCAAGGCTCGAACGCGTTTTTCGATCAGAATGTTTCCATGCGAACCAGACACGCTCTAATCGGTTGCGGCGCGCGGCGCCACTGGAATGAGCTTGCCGCGACGATGGAGATTGGCGAGGATCGCGGGCATGAGGTGGGCCCGTGCCTTTGGTGCAATATTGGCACGGGAGTGCCTTTGGCGGGCGTATTTGGGCAAAGGTCAAGGGGTGCGCAATGGCGTGGGATGAAGTGGGGCTGCAGCGGGCGCTGGACCTTTTGCCACAGCGGTTCAAAGGGCCGGGTGGCGTGGCCGGGGTGGTGCGCGATGGTCAGGTCATTGCCCGGCGTGCCTGGGGCCATGCCGATATGGGTGCGCGGTTGGCGATGCAAGAAGCAACACGGTTGCCGATCTGCTCGATCTCGAAGCAGTTCACCTGTGCGCTGTTGCTGGATCAGGTTGCGGACCCGGCCAGTCTGGACCCGTTTGTCGCGGATTACCTGCCGCAGTTCACGGGCGAGATGCCAAAGGTGCAGCATCTGGCTGACAATCAGTCGGGCTTGCGCGACTATTGGGCGCTGACGGTTTTGCAGGGCGCATTCCCGGAACAGGAATTTCGCCGCTCGGATGCCATGCCGCTGATCGCGCGGATGAAGACGGGTCATTTCGCGCCGGGGACAAGTTATTCCTATTGCAACAACAACTTCCGCATTCTGGGCGAGTTGATCGAACGTGCTGCGGGGCGGGATTTGGCCGGGCTTTTGCAAGAGCGCATTTTCAGCCCGGCGGGCATGGCGACGGCGGCGCTGTTGTCGGACAGCCGCCACACCGCCGATGGGGTTGTGGGCTATGAAGGCAATGACGGGACGGGATTTCTGCCTGCGTTGAACGGGATCTGGTGGGCGGGCGATGCGGGCATCTCGGCGTCGTTGGACGACATGCTGGCTTGGGAGGTGTTCATCGACCGGACGCGGGGCGATCGGGACGGGCTTTACAACCGCCTGACCGCCCCGCCCCGGTTTGGCGATGGCGCGGGTGCCAGTTACGGCAACGGCATCGCCCAAGGCGAGGTGGCGGGGCGGGCCACGACGGGCCATGGCGGTGCTTTGCGCGGGTTTCGGGCGCATCGTCGGCATGTCGCGTCCGAACGGCTGTCGGTGGTGGTGATGTTCAACCACGAAGCCGATGCCCATGGCGCGGTCATTGGTTTGATCGAGGCCG
>JAYSWK010000231.1:0-1893 GCA_043718085.1 Rhodobacterales bacterium | reverse complement strand
TCGCGCCGCAATTCTATGTGACGGCACCGCAGCCATGCCCCTATCTGGAGGGGCGGATGGAGCGGAAGCTGTTTACGTCGTTGCAGGGGGATCACGCGCAAAAGCTGAATGATGCCTTGTCCAAGCAGGGCTTTCGACGCAGCCAGAACGTTTTGTATCGCCCGTCTTGCGCCGAATGTTCGGCCTGCCTTTCAGCCCGGATCAGGGTGGCGGATTTCGTGCCGAACCGCAGTCATCGCAAGGTGCTGAAGGCGTCAGGGCATTTGCGGCGCAATGCGACCTCGCCCTGGGCCACGGAGGAGCAGTTTGCCTTGTTCCGACGCTATCTGGATGCGCGCCACGCGGATGGCGGAATGGCGGATATGGATGTCTTCGAATTCGCCGCGATGATCGAAGAGACGCCGATCAAGAGTCGGGTCATCGAATATTCCCGACCGGCCGCGAGGGGCGAGCGGAGCCGCCCTTTGACCGCAGTCAGTCTGACCGATGTCTTCGACGACGGGCTGTCGATGGTCTATTCCTTTTATGACCCGGACTATGCCGATCTGAGCCTTGGCACCTTTGCCATTCTGGATCACATAGCCATCGCCCGGGAGGCGGGTCTGCCCTATGTCTATCTGGGCTACTGGGTGCCGGGCAGTCGCAAGATGGGCTACAAGGCCGGATTTTCGGCGCTGGAGATTTACAAGGGCGGGGAATGGGTGCCGATCGGGGATCCGGCGGATCATCGGGCCGAGTTGCATCCTTTGTCGGTCGATCCGATTGCCGAGCAGGTTGCACGGATCAACCTGCCCGAAGCCCGGCCAGAAGCACGCCCGCTGCGCGAATGAAATCCCGTCTGGCTGCCGTGGCCCTGATCGTGCCGGACTATGATACGGCCATTGGGTTCTTTTGCGATGTGTTGGGGTTCCGTCTGACCGAGGACATCGACCAGGGGCCCAAACGCTGGGTCACGGTCGAGCCGCCGGATGGCGGGGTGCGGTTAGTTCTGGCGCGGGGCGAAGGGGCCGAACAGCTGGCGGCCATCGGACACCAAGCGGGTGGGCGGGTTTGGCTGTTTCTGGAGACGGATGATTTTGCGCGCGATCATGCCCGCATGTGTGCCGCCGGGGTTCAATTCGAGGAGGAGCCGCGTCACGAGCCCTATGGCGAGGTGGCGGTCTGGCGCGATCCCTGGGGCAATCGCTGGGACTTGATTGAACGCAAATGAGCCGCCTCGTTGCGGGCTCGGGTTAACAAAAGCTTAAGCGACAGTCCGGTAACACATTGATAGCGCGCGATTTTTTGTTTGACATTGCGTCCGGTCCCATGTAGAGATTGTGACATGCTAGGACAGGTGGGCAAGCGGCACGGGGGTGACCCCGGTGCTGCTTTTTCATTTGCGAACGCCAAGCGTACGAAAGGCGGGATGGGCAGGAATGAGCATCAATTTCTCGGCCGGAGAGGACACCCCGGTCAATGTTCTGGCAACGACGGAAGGCACGCTGAAATGGGCCGCAGACCAGCTAAGTCGGTTGATCAATTCGATTACGGCAGAAAACCTGGGCGATGCAACCCAGGTCCCATCGGCAATCCGGGACGTAAACCGCGCGCTGCAAGCGGTTGTAATAGGGTCAAACAATGTTGATAAACTCTGCAAACAGGCTGCCGGGTCTTTCGGAACCGGAGCAATCGACCTTCACGACGCGCGGGATGAGATCGGGCGCAGGTTGGCTCGCCTCCGCGACGCAGGACCAGGTTGACGACTTTCTGGAGGGCTTGAGCGACAACGCGCTGCTGGCCCTGCCGTGGATGTTCGAATTCTGGGCCCTGCCGCATCAGTTGCCGCCGGAAGGGGTGTGGAAGACCTGGGTCATCCTGGGCGGCCGGGGGGCGGGCAAGACGCGCGCCGGG
>JAYSWK010000024.1:0-16337 GCA_043718085.1 Rhodobacterales bacterium | reverse complement strand
CAGCCCCCCCGCATCGCCCAAGCGCAGCGAAGTGCGGCCCTGCATCATCTCGGCATAGGGTGCCGGATAGATCGAGCCGGATTTCACCGGAACCTTTGTCAGATCAAGTTTCGGCATCACACCCTCTCTATGATTGTCGCCGCACCCATTCCACTGGCAATGCACAGGGTCGCCAGGCCCATGCCCTTGCCCGTCCGCTCCAGCTCGTCCAGCAGGGTGCCGATGATGATGGCCCCCGTCGCGCCCAAAGGGTGACCCAAGGCGATGGAACCGCCGTTCACATTGACCAGGCCCGGATCGACGCCAAACGCCTGCTGAAACCGCAGGACGACGGCGGCGAAGGCTTCGTTGACCTCGAACAGGTCAATGTCCCGGACGGTCATTCCGGCTTCGCGCAGGATCTTTTCCGTCGCCGGGACCGGGCCGGTCAGCATGATGGTCGGATCGGTGCCGATCTTGGCCGTGGCGCGGATGCGGGCCCTGGGCTTCAGGCCAAGGGCGCGGCCGAATTCGGCATCGCCGATCAGAATGGCCGCGGCCCCGTCAACGATGCCGCTGGAATTGCCGGCATGATGGATGTGGTTGATCCGTTCCAGATGGGGGTATTTCATGATGGCCACCTTGTCGAAACCCGGCATGGCCTCGCCCATCTCCTTGAAGGCGGGCTTCAGGGCCCCCAGCGCCTGCATATCGGTGCCCGGCCGCATGTATTCATCCTGGGCCAGCACCGTCAGCCCGTTGATATCCTTGACCGGCACGACCGAACGGCTGAACCGCCCCTCTTTCCACGCCAGGGCCGCGCGGCGCTGGCTTTCCACGGCCAGCGCGTCCGCGTCATCGCGGCTGAAGCCATATTCCGTCGCGATGATATCGGCCGAGATGCCTTGCGGGACGAAATAGGTCTTCATTGCCAGGCTGGGATCGACCGCAATCGCCGCCCCGTCCGACCCCATCGGCACCCGGCCCATCATCTCGACCCCGCCCGCGATATAGGCCCGCCCGGCACCGGCCTTGACCTGATTGGCCGCCAGGTTCACCGCTTCCATGCCGCTGGCGCAGAACCGGTTGATCGACAGGCCCGGAATGCTTTCGTCCAGCCCCGAGGCCAGCACGGCCGACCGCGCCAGGCACCCGCCCTGCTCGCCGACCTGCGTGACATTGCCCCAGATCACATCCTCGACCGCATGGCCGTCCAGCCCGTTGCGGGCGCGCAAAGCATCCAGGATCTGCGCCGATAGTGCCACGGCCGACATTTCGTGCAGCGCCCCGTCGGCCCGTCCCTTGCCACGCGGGCTGCGCACGGCGTCATAGATGAAGGCATCACTCATGGTCGTCTCCTCACAAACGGTCGGCAGGGCTGCCGGGCATCATGTCATAGGGAAGGTTCCATCCGGGCTGGGCCGCGATCCGGTCCATCCAGGCATCGATATTGGGCCAGTCCCGGCGGTCAAAACCAAAGGGTTCGGGATAGAAAAGGTAGCCACAGCACGACAGATCGGCAATGGTCATTGTCCCGCCCGCAATCCACTTGCGGCCCTCCAACTGGCTGTCCAGCACCTTGTATGCCGATTTCAGCCGCGCCTGCATAAAGGCAATGACCTCGGCGCTGCGCTTGGCTTCGGGGATGAAATTCATCTGGAATCGGGTCATGCCGATTGCTGTCGACAGCTTGTGGTTGTCCCAGAACAGCCAGCGCAGAACCTCGCGCCGCTCGGCGGCCGACTTGCCCCCCAGCTTTCCGGTTTTCGAGCTGACATAGTCCAGCATCACCCCCGACTGGGTCAGCGTGGTCTCGCCATCGACCAGCACCGGCACTTCGCCCATGACATTGATCGCGCGGAATTCCGGGGTTCGCGTGGCACCGCCAAAGAAATCAACGAATTCCGGCTCCCATTCCAGATCGGCAAAGGTCAAGGCCAGCGCCACCTTGTAGGCGTTGCCGCTTTCGCCAAAGCAGTAGAGTTTAATAGTCATCGGTCCCGCCCTTTGTTGCCGAAAGAGGCGGGGGGTTTCTCACCCCCCGCACCCCCCGTGGAGTATTTGTGCCACTATGAAGTAAAGGTTTGTTAAACAATTTGGGCAACCCTGCCCCCACGGTACAGGGAGGAGTCCCGATGACCGTCCGCTGTGAAGCCCTGCATGATCGAAGGGATAGCCAAGCCTGGGGTGTCATGCAGGGTGGATCCCTCATTCATGGCGGGAAAAATACTCCCCCGCCGGAGGCGTCCGCACTCACAAACAAGCGCCCCGCTCATTCCTTACGCGCCTCCAGTTCGGAATTGAAGATGCGCAGCCGGTGGGTCAGATTGTCCTTGTCGGTCACGGAATCGAAATGTTCGAACAGAAAGGACAGGGCCTCGCCCTCGTCAAGCCCGGCTTCGCCGGCAAAGCGCTTCAGCCGACGATAGCCTTCCTCGGTCATGGCGACCGGAAAGCGCCGGGTCAGGCGGAAGCGTTTTGGCATCGGGTTCTCCCTTTGGCATAGGTTCAGTCTAGAGCGTGTCTGATCCTCATTGAAACAGAAAGATCGAAAATCGCGTTCGAGCCTTGGCGAGAGGCAGCGATTTTCGATTCAACGGGAATCAGACACGCCTTAGAACGCCTCTTCGGCAAGCGCCATGACCGTCTCGGCACCCGTTTCGATCCGCGCCAGATGCAGCCCGCAGGCCGGCAATTGGCGCGCCATGTAATAGCGCCCGGTGGCAAGTTTCGCCTCAAGAAAGGCTTTGTCGCCACCAAGGTCCAGCGCGCCCAGCGCCGCCCGGGCCATGCGTGTCCACATCAGCCCCATGCAGACATGGCCCATAAGATGCAGAAAGTCCGATGAACCGGCCAGCGCGGCATTGGGATCCTTCAAGCCATTGGCCATGAAAAACATGCCCGCCGCCTGCATCTGTTTGCTGGCCGCCTTCAGTGCCTTTGTAAATGGCTCCATCCGCGGCTCGGCATCATGGGCCAGGCATTCGGACTTGACCATCTCGAAAAAGGCCATGACATGCTTGCCGCCGTCCTGGGCCAGTTTGCGGCCCACCAGGTCCAGCGCCTGCACACCATTGGCGCCTTCATAGATCATGGCGATCCGCGCATCGCGCACGAACTGGCTGGCGGGATTGTCCTCGATATAGCCGTGTCCGCCCCAGATCTGCTGGGCCTGCACCGTCATCTGGAACCCCATGTCGGTCTGGAACCCCTTGATCACCGGGATCAGCAGCGACACAAGCCCCTCGGCCGCCGCGTCGCCCATCCGCACCGAGCGGTCGATCAGCGAGGCACCCCAATAGGTCAGCGCCCGCGCCCCTTCGACAAAGCTTTTCTGGTCCATCAGACTGCGGCGGATATCGGGATGGACAATCAACGGGTCAGCCGGGCCCTGCGGATTGGCCGCTCCGGCAATGGCCCGACCCTGCAAACGCTCACGCGCATAGCTCAGCGCGGTCTGATAGGCGGCTTCGGCCTGGGCATAGCCTTGCAGACCCACGCCAAGTCGCGCCTCGTTCATCATGGTGAACATGGCGCGCATGCCCTTGTGCAGATCGCCCAAAAGCCAGCCGGTGGCACCGTCGTAATTCATCACGCAGGTGGCATTGCCATGAATGCCCATCTTTTCCTCGACCTTGCCGACCGAAAGGGCGTTGCGCGGACCCAATCCTGCGCCCTGTGGCAGGAATTTCGGCACGATGAACAGCGAAATGCCCTTGGTCCCCTCGCCTCCGCCCGGCGCCTTGGCCAGAACCAGGTGGATGATGTTCTCGGCCATGTCGTGATCCCCGGCCGAAATGAAGATCTTGGTGCCGGTGATCTTGTAGCTGCCATCGGACTGCGGCTCGGCTTTCGTCCGCATCAGGCCCAGATCGGTGCCGCAATGCGGCTCGGTCAGGTTCATCGTGCCCGTCCACTGGCAGGCCGCAAGCCTGGGCAGGTACGTCGTCTTTTGTGCGTCGGTTCCATGGACATGGATCGCCGAATAGGCCCCATGGGTCAGGCCCTGGTACATGTTGAAGGCCATGTTGGCCGAGACGAACATCTCGCCCACCACCGTGCCCATCAGATAGGGCAGACCCTGGCCGCCATAGTCCGGGTCACAGTCCAGCGCCGTCCAGCCACCGTCGCGCAGCGCATCGAAGGCCGCCTTGAACCCTTTGGGTGTGCGCACCACGCCATTTTCCAGCACGCAGCCTTGCTTGTCGCCTATGGCGTTCAGGGGTGCCAGAACATCTGCGGCCAGCTTGCCGCCCTCGTCCAGCACCGCGCCGGTAAAGCCTTCATCCAGATCGCTGTAGCCCGGAATATCCTGGGCCGAGATCCGCAGGAACTGATGCAGCAGGAACTGCATGTCTTTTGTCGGCGCGGCATAGCTCATGGGTTGTCCTTTCTATTGGGCGGCGCAGTGCAACATGCGGATTGTGGCCTCGGCCGCCGCCATCTCGATTTTCAGGTCCGCAATGGCCTGGTCCAGATCGGTGCGCTGGGCTTCCATCTGGGCAAGGCGTTCGCGGGCCAGACCAAGGGCGCGGATCAGTTGCGCCGCATTCGTGCCGCGGTCGTAAAGGCCAAGTGTCTGACGGATGTCTTCCCGCGAAAATCCAAAGCGCTTGGCCCGCAGGATCAACGTCAAGCGGGCGCGATCGGCACGGCTGAACAGACGCGCGGTGCCCCGTCGCGCAGGAAACAGAAGCTCCTTGGATTCGTAAAACCGCAGCGTCCGCGCCGTCACGTCAAATGCGTCGCACATCTGGCGAATGGTCATCAATTCGTCGGTCATGTCATACTCGTCTGGCACAATTGTCCCCCCTGGATGAGACAGTTGACCACAGAAGTGTAGCGCACTTTACGTTAACGTAAGTGTAACGTTGCGTCAGATTCAGCCCTGACGGGTCAACTCGGCCATGGTCGCCGCGCGTAGCACCTTCAGGTCGGCAATCGTCCTATCCAACTCGGCGCGTTGCCGATCCAGTTCGGCCAGCTGGCGGTCTGCCATCCGCAAAAAGGCTTCCGTTTGGGGTTGCGTGCCCTGTTGCTGGTAGATCAGCAGCCATTGCCGGATCTCTTCCAGCGAAAAGCCGAACCGCCGCCCCCGCAGGATCAGCGTCATGCGCGCCACCTCCCGCGCACCATAAAACCGCGCGCGCCCATCCTTTTCCGGCGCCAGAAGCTCGATATATTCATAATATCGCAGCGTGCGCGGGGTCGCGTCGAACCTGGCGCACATGTCCTTGAAGCTCAGGCGCAGCTCTGCCATTGCGGGGCCTCCTGACACCAGCGTAAGACCAAGGCAGGCCGCGTGCAATAACAAGGGCATCCTCCCTTGCGCCTGCCCGCCCTTCGGCGAATATGTCCGCGCAAGGAGAAATCTTGATGGCTGAAATTCCCGAACAAGCCCGCCTGCGCATCGGTGCCCTGCCGCATTCCGTGGCCCTGGGCATGGAGCTGACGGAATTGGGCGAGGGCAGGGCCACGATCACGATGAATTACGACACGCGCTTCATCGGTGATCCGGCGACGGGTGTTTTGCATGGCGGGGCCATTTCGGCCCTGATGGATACGGCCTCGGGGGCTTCGGTCCTGTGCCATCCGGCCGCCACCAATGCGACCTCGACCGCCACGCTGGATTTGCGCATCGATTACATGCGTCCGGCCACGCCGGGTCAGCGCATAACGGCGCGGGCGGAATGCTATCACGTCACCCGTTCGGTCGCCTTCATCCGCGTCACGGCTACGGATGCCGATGAAACCCGCCCGGTGGCCACCGGCACTGGCACCTTCACCCTGGAAAGGCCCCAGACATGAGGACCCCGCCCGAGCCGGTCCATATCGTCAAATCCCGCCGCGAGGCTGCGCTGAACTGGCTGACCTCTGGCGTGCCCTATGTGCAATTCCTGGGCATCCAGTTTGACCGGCGCGGCGACGAGCTGACCGCCATCCTGCCTTTTGACAACAAGCTGATCGGCAATCCGATGCTGCCTGCCTTGCACGGCGGGGCGACGGCGGCCTTTCTCGAGGTGACCGCCATCATCGAACTGGCCTGGACGACGCTTTGGGAAGATATGGAGGCTGGTCGCGCAAATATGGACGTGCTGCCGCCGATGCCCAAGACGATCAACTTTACCGTGGATTTCCTGCGCACCGGCCTGCCGCGGGATGCCTATGCCCGCGCCCGCGTCAACCGCTCGGGCCGCCGCTATGCCTCGGTGCATGTCGAGGCATGGCAGGACAACCGCAGCCGGCCTTTTGCCATGGCCTCGGCCCATTTCCTGATGCCCCCGCCGCCCGGTCAACCTGCGGAATGATGGCGCTGGCCAGAACCACTGACCGACTTCGGCTCGGATCCTGCCGCGCAACCGGGCCGGGCAATGCGCGCCTTGCCGGGCCCGACGCGCTGCCATGACCGAACTGACCCATTCCCGCGTCTTTCGCATCGCTTTGCCCATCGTGCTGTCCAATGCCACGATCCCGCTGCTCGGTGCCGTCGATACCGCCGTCATCGGCCAAATGGGTCAAGCCGCCCCGATCGGAGCCGTGGGCCTGGGCGCCGTGATCCTGTCCACGCTGTATTGGGCGTTCGGATTTCTGCGCATGTCCACCTCGGGTCTGGCGGCCCAGGCCCATGGTGCGGGGGATGCGGCCGAACGTTCCGCCACCTTGCTGCGCGCCATGCTGGTGGCCTTTTCGATGGGTCTTGTCATCGTCCTGGTGCAGGCCCCGGCCTTCGCCCTGGCCTTCCGCATCGCCCCCGCCTCGCCCGAGGCCGAAACCCTGGCCCGTCAGTATCTGTCCATTCGCATCTGGGCCGCCCCTGCCACCTTGGCCATCTATGCCCTGACAGGCTGGCTGGTGGGGGTCGAACGCACCCGAGGCGTCCTGATCCTGCAGGTCTGGCAAAACGGGTTGAACGCCGGGCTTGCGCTGTGGTTCGTGCTGGGTCTGGGTTGGGGCATCAAGGGCGTCGCAACGGCGACCCTGCTGGCCGAAACGACCGCCCTTGCGCTGGGTCTTTGGCTGGCCCGCGATGCTTTGGGGGCCCAGTTGCGGCCCGCCTTGACCCGCCTGCGCAACCGGGCGGCGCTGGGGGCCATGTTCACGGCGTCGCGCGATATCATGGTGCGCACGATGATCCTGCAACTCAGCTTTACCGCCTTTGTCTTTCTGGGCGCGCGGTTCGGCGATGATACGCTGGCCGCCAATCAGATCCTGCTGCAATTCCTGTCCATCATGGCCTTTGCGCTGGACGGATTTGCCTTTGCCGCCGAAACCCTGGTTGGCCAGGCCGTCGGCCAGGGTTCGCGCCATGCCCTGTACAGGGCGACGCGGTTCTGCATGCAATGGGGCTATGGCGGTGCCGTGGTTTTGGCCCTGACTTTCGCCCTGACCGGCGGGTCGCTGATCGACCTGATGGCCACAGCACCCAGCGTCCGGGCCGAGGCGCGCCAGTTCCTGCCCTGGCTGGTCGCCGCACCCCTGATCGGCATAGCCTGCTGGATTTACGACGGCATCTTCATTGGCGCGCTGCAGACCGGCGCCATGGTGCGCGCCGCCGTGCAGGTGCTGGCGGTCTATGTTCCCGCCCTGCTGATCCTGGTGCCGCTTTTTGGCAACCACGGGCTTTGGGCGGCGCTGATGGTGATGAACCTGGCCCGCGGCCTGACCCTTTGGCGCGCCTGGCCCGCACTGGAAAAGGGGCTGAAGTGAGGGGCGTCAAACCTTTCGCAAAAGTTAACAAAAATTGGTAAGCCTTTGAGAATATGTGTAAAAACACGATGTCCAAAACTTGGACATCGCTCGTTTTACAGCCGCAAGCGCCGGAAAACCTCGGCGGCGACGCCCCCCGCAATCGCTGCCAGCAACAGCGAGATCAGCCCGTACAGCAGCGGCTGATCCTGCGCCATGCGGTATAAAAATCGCTCCAAACCCTCTTTGCTGACCGTGATCTGACTGTCCTGCATATCCACCACAGCCCCACCACGGGTCAAAAAGATGCGGACCCTGTAGTCGCCTTCGATCAGGTTTGCGGGCAGCACGACTTCGGTGCGAAACAAGGACTGCTGCAGCAACAGAACCGCGTTTGGGGCCAGCCGGTAGCTGCCCGACGTGGCCCGTATCCGCTGCAAGGCCGCCAGATAATCCTTGGCCGCCCCCGCCGCCGCACCCAGCCGCAGCGCCCCGATCTCGCGCGGTATCGAAATCCCGTATGTCGCATCCTCCTCGTCGGTCAGGATCTCATCCAAAGCCCCGGTTGTCATCACCGCGTAAAAGCTTGGCGCATCGTCAAAGGCTACCCAACCCCGGTTCACCCAGATGCCCGCCACCCGCTCTTTCTGGCGCACGACAATGGGCTGAACCGGCCCCTCGACCGTGATGATGACTTGCAGCAGGGGCCAGGAGGGCGGCTTTTCCTCGCGCGTCGCCGCACCATAGATCAGGATCGAAGAGCCGTCGAAACTCGCATCAATCGACACCCGCGTCTGGCTCAGCCCCGAGACGATTTCTTCGGCTCGCCCCGGCAGGGCCACCAGCAGCGCCAACATCAGGATCAGGGTGCGGATCATTTCGGCGCCACCGTGATAGAGTAAAGCTCGTCCGGCTGGATCAGCAGATCCAGCGCGATCTTTCCGGCCACCACCAGAACCAACAGCGCCAGCAATATCCGCAGTTGCTCGGCCTTCAGCTTTATGCCGACCCTGACCCCGATCTGCGCGCCGATCACCCCGCCCACGATCAGGATCAACGCCAAAAGCATGTCGACCGAATGATGGTTCAACGCATGGACCAGGGTGGTGAACGCCGTGACAAAGACGATCTGGAAAAGCGAGGTGCCCACCACAACCTTCGTGGGCATACCCAGCAGATAGATCATCGCGGGCACCATGATGAACCCGCCACCCACACCCATGATCGCGGACAACAGCCCGACCGCCGCCCCGACCAGCAATGGCGGGATGACCGAGATATACAGACCCGAGGCGCGGAACTTGACCTTCAACGGCATCCTGTGGACCCAGGAATGCACATGCGCCCGACGCACCTGGGCGACCCCCGTCTGCCGCGCCCGCCACATCGTGCGCAGGCTTTCCTGCAGCATCATCGTGCCGACCAGACCCAGAAACAGCACATACGATAGCTGCACGAAAAGATCGACCTGCCCCTTGCGGGCCATCCAGTCGAACACGACGGCCCCAAGCGCCGATCCGACAAACCCGCCAGCCGTCAGCACCCCACCCATACGGAAATCCACCGCCTTGCGCCGAAGCTGGGCCAAGACCCCTGAAACCGACGACGCAACAACCTGATTGGCCCCAGTCGCCACTGCAACGGCGCTGGGAACGCCGATGAACAGCAACAAGGGCGTGATCAGAAACCCGCCGCCAACCCCAAACATGCCCGACAGAAACCCGACGATCCCGCCAAGCCCCAAAAGGACAAAGGCGTTGACCGAGACCTCGGCGATGGGAAGGTAAAGCTGCATCGTGCCCGGCTTGCCTGTTTTTTAGCAGGTTGCGCCGTGACGGCGCTCAAGTCAAACCCCGCGGCGCAACCCGGCAGGCAGTGATTCAAATTTGCCCAGGTTTTCCAGGGCGCAACTGGAAATTCCGACCCCGCCGCCTTACGCCATCCCACGCAGGAATTGCCGCACCACCCTTTCCAACTTCGCGGCACCCAGCGGCGCCATCGCCTTGGTATGATCATGGGAAATCTGCTCGTCCGACATCCCCGCCGCCATATTGGTGATCGTGGAAATCGCTGCAACCCGAAGGCCAAGAAACCGCGCCAGGATCACCTCTGGCACCGTGGACATGCCCACGGCATCACCACCCAGGATCTTGATTGCCCGTATCTCGGCCGGAGTCTCGAATGAAGGTCCGGAATACCAGGCATAAACCCCCTGCGGCAGCGCCACGCCCACATCCTCCGCCGCCGCACTCAGCGCCTGGCGCAACCCGGTGTCATGCGCCGTCGTCATCGGCACAAAACGCGCGTCCGTCTTTTCGCCAATCAGCGGATTCAGACCCGAGAAGTTGATGTGATCGCTCAACAGCATCAGATCGCCCGGCCTGATGTCCGGCCTCAGCGATCCCGCGGCGTTGGTGGCAATCAAAGCCTCGGCCCCCAGCGCCACAAGGCACTCCAACGCGGAACGCATCGCGCGCGGATTGCCGTTTTCGTAATAGTGCTCGCGCGCACCGAATACCGCGACCCGGACCCCCTCCAGCGTGCCCACGACCAGGTTCGGGTTGTGTCCCGACACGCCGACGTGTGGAAAGCCCGGAAGATCACCGTAGGGTATAGCAACCCCATCGACCGCCCCGGCAAGATGGCCCAGGCCAGAACCCAGGATCAGCCCGATCCGCACCGGCTCTGAACCGGCACGGGTGCGAACAATCTCAGCGCTCTTTGACATAGGGCTCACCCCCGGCGCGGGGTGGGATCGCCTTGCCGACAAAGCCTGCCAGGATGATCACGGTCAGAATATAGGGCAGCGCCTGCGTGAACTGGACCGGAATGACCAGAAATCCTATGTCGATGCTTTGAAAACGGATTGCCACCGCATCCAGAAGGCCGAACAGCGCGCAGGCCATAAGGCAGTACCACGGCCGCCATTTGGCAAAGATCAGTGCCGCCAACGCGATGTATCCACGACCTGCCGTCATCTCTCGCAGGAATCCGGCCGACAGCGCCATCGACATATAGGCCCCCGCCAGACCACACAGCACGCCGGTGATCGCCACAGCGGCATAACGCAAGCTGACAACCGAAACCCCTGCCGTATCCACAGCTGCCGGATTCTCGCCCACCGCACGCAGGCGCAAGCCAAATCGCGTGCGGTACAGAAGCCAAGCCGAGGCCGGGACCAGTGCGAGTGCAACATAGACCAAGATCGAATGGCCAAAGATCAGCCGGATCAGAGGCGCGGGCTCGGTCACGCCGAACAAATCCAATAGCGGGGATTCCGAAAAACGCATCCCATCCACCAAAGTCGGGGTTTGCCCCCCCAACTTGAACCAACTTGCCCCCAGAACCACGGTCAAACCAGAGGCAAGAAAGTTGATCGCCACGCCGGAAATCAACTGATTGCCCCGGAATGTGATCGCGGCCATGCCATGGATGCCTGCGAAAAGCAGCGATGCGCCGATCCCGGCCAGTGTGCCAATCCAGACGTTCCCGGTGGCATAGGACGCTGACGCCGCCGCGAAAGCCGCGACAAGCATCTTGCCCTCGAGCCCAATGTCAAAGACACCGGCCCGCTCCGAGTAAAGGCCGGCCAAACAGGCGAAAAGCAATGGCGTAGCCAAACGGATCGTCGATTCAAATATCTGCAGGAACGATGCCATTTCCATCATGCACGCCCTCCGGCAAACAACCGTTCAAGCGGCTTTTGCACCATATAGGGCAGGGCCCCGGTGAACAGGATGACCAGTGCCTGCAGAACGGTGATGACCTCGCGCGGGATCGTGGTGCCCATCGCCAACTGGACGCCGCCCTGATAAAGAAACCCGAACAGGATTGAGGCCAGAACGATACCAAACGGATGGTTCCGTCCCATCAACGCCACAGCGATACCGATGAACCCCGCCCCTTCGACCGAGTTCAGAACCAACCGGTGCGCCTCGCCCTGAACGGCGTTGATCGCCATCATGCCTGACAAGCCGCCCGAAAGCATCAAGGCGTAAAGCGTGATCTTTACGGGGTTGATCCCGGCATAGACCGCGGCCTTTTCCGATTTGCCAAAGGCGCGCAGGGCATAGCCCAGTCTTGTGTGCCACAACAGGGCCCAAACCCCGACGGCGCAAGCCAATGCAATCAGCAGACTGATATTGGCCGGGTTCTTGTTGCTGAACGGAATGCCGATTGCGCCAAGCATGTCACCTAGCTTTGGCAGGTTTGTCATGTTGTCGAACCGGGCCGAGGCCGGGTCCATCTTGCCAATCGGTCGCAGGACATTCACCAGAAGATAGTTCATCAGCGCATAAGAAATGAAGTTGAACATCATCGTGGTGATCACGATATGGCTGCCGCGCTTGGCTTGCAGCCACGCCGGAAGAAAGGCCCAGGCTGCACCAAAGGCCATGGCACCCACGATCGACCCCGCCAGGGCCAGCGACCAATGCGGCCAAGGGATCAGCAGACAGCTCAGCGCCACGCCAAGACCGCCCAACGTCGCCTGACCCTCGCCGCCGATGTTGAAAAGGCTGGCCTGAAAGGCGATAGAGACGGCTAGACCCGTGAACATGAAGTTCGTGGCATAATAAAGCGTATAGCCCCAACCCCGCGTTGAGCCCAAAGCCCCTGAAACCATGGTTGTCAGCGCTTCGATCGGGCTTTGTCCGATAGACCAGATCAAGACACCGCAAAATACAAATGCGATGACCAGACAGATCAGCGGCACCAAAACGATATCGGCCCAGCGTGGCATCTTTCCCATCATGCCGCCCCTTTGCCAGTCATGCCTGCCATCATCATCCCCAATTCGCGCTCATTGGTCTGTTCAGGATCGCGCTCGCCCATCAGCTGGCCGTCGAACATGACGACGATCCGGTCGGACAGTGACATGATCTCGTCCAGCTCTACGGATACCAGCAGGACCGCTTTGCCTGCGTCGCGAAGTGCCACGATCTGTTTGTGGATGAACTCGATTGCCCCGATATCCACACCTCTTGTCGGCTGACCGATCAGCAAGAGGTCGGGATTACGCTCGATCTCGCGGGCAACCACGATCTTTTGCTGGTTTCCGCCCGAGAACGCCTTGGCGGGCAAAGTCGGAATTGGCGCGCGCACATCGAATGTCGCCATCTTCCTTTCGGTATCAGCCACCAGGGCGGCATTATCCATGAACAGGGTGTTCTTCTGGTATTCCGGGGCGTTGTGATAACCAAAGGCCACATTTTCCCAAGCCGAGAAATCCATTATCAGACCAAGCGCCTGCCGATCCTCGGGCACATGGGCGATCCCGGCCTCGCGGCGGGTCTGTCCATTGGCCAAGGCTCCTGACAGCGGCAGATCGACACCCTTCATGGATATCTTGCCGCTGGCCCGTGCGATGCCACCCAGGGCCTGAAGCAATTCCGACTGGCCGTTTCCGGCCACCCCGGCAATACCCAGAATCTCACCCGCGCGGATATCAAAACTGACACCTTTCAGCCGCTCGACACCCTGATCATCCCTGACCCGCAAATCCTTGACCGACAATACAACCTTACCCGGTGTTGCGGGCCTCTTTTCGACCTCAAGCAAGACTTTGCGACCGACCATCAATTCGGCCAGCGCCTCGGGGCTAGTCTCAGCAGTCTTGACCGTGGCCACCATCGTGCCGCGCCGCATGACGCTGACGTTGTCCGTGGCCTCCATGATCTCGCGCAGCTTGTGGGTAATCAGGATGACAGTTTTGCCCTGATCCCGCAGCCCGCCCAGAATGCGGAACAAATGGTCGGCTTCCTCGGGTGTCAGCACACCCGTGGGCTCGTCCAGAATCAGGATATCGGCGCGGCGATACAGGGCTTTCAGAATTTCCACACGCTGCTGATGCCCGACCGACAGGTCTTCGATCAGTGCATCGGGGTGCACGTCCAGATCAAATTCGCGGCTCAGCGCGTCCAGTTCTGCGCGCGCGCGGTTCAACGAAGTGGACAGCATCGGCCCATCCTCGGCGCCCAGAATGACATTCTCAAGCACAGTGAAATTCTGCACCAATTTGAAATGCTGGAATACCATGCCGATGCCGGCGCGAATGGCGCTCTGGCTGTCCGGGATGGGCGTCAATTTACCATTGATCTGGATGGTTCCGGCATCGGCTTTGTAAAAACCATAAAGGATAGACATCAGCGTGGACTTGCCCGCGCCATTTTCGCCGATGATGCCGTGGATTGTGCCACGCGGCACAGCGATATTGATGTCCTGGTTCGCCTTCACAGGACCAAAGGCTTTCGATATGCCTTTCAGCTCAATGGCATAGAGCGAATTGGGGGCGGCAGTTGCCTGCAGCCCCCCTTTTGCCAATTCGGCCATCAGAACGTGACGCCGGGGCAGGTATTGTCGGCCATGTAATCATGCACGACCAATTCACCCGACTTGATCTTTTCAGCTGCTGCATCCACAGCCGCTTTCATTTCCGGGCTGACAAGTGGGGCGTTATTGTCGTCCATCGCGACGTCAACACCACCGGCCTTCAGATCCATGACGTTGAAACCAGGCGCCATTTCAGTGCCTTCCATGAAGGCAGAGTAGACCGCGTTGTCGACACGCTTCATCATCGAGGTCAGAACCTGACCGGGGTGCAGGTAGTTCTGGTTGCTGTCCACGCCGATCGAAAGGATCCCCATATCGGCGGCAGCTTGCAGAACGCCCACACCGGTGCCGCCGGCAGCGGCATAGATCACATCCGCGCCCTGAGCTTGCTGCGACTTGGCAATCTCGGCACCCTTCACCGGGTTGTTCCAGGCGCTCGGATCGGTTCCGGTCATGTTCAGGATGACTTTTGCTGCCGAATTGGCGGCCATCACACCCTGTGCATAGCCGCAACCAAAGCGGCGTATCAGCGGGATGTCCATGCCACCGACGAAGCCGACCGTGCCGGTTTTCGAGGCCATGCCCGCCATCAAACCAACCAGGTAGCTGCCCTGATCCTCGGTGAAGACCACCGATTTGACGTTGGGTTGATCGACAACCATGTCGATGATGGCAAATTTGGTATCCGGGTAATCCGGCGCCACAATGTTCAGCACATCACCAAAGGCGAAGCCGGTCATGACGATCGGGTTGGCGCCATCCTCGGCCAGCTGCCGCAATGCCTGCTCGCGTTGCGCTTCGTTCTGCATTTCCAGTTCTTTATAGGTGCCGCCGGTCTCAGCCTTCCAGCGCTCGGCACCCGCGAAAGCAGCTTCGTTGAACGACTTGTCGTTCTTGCCACCCAAGTCAAAAATGATGGCTGGATCGGCCAGGGCCGCACCAGCGGTCAAAGCCATAAGTGCCGAGGCACCCAACAGGTGTTTCATCAGGGTCATTTCAGTCTCCCAGTTGTCAAAATCATCGCCACCCTGTCCATGGCCAGACTCAGTTCGGCCAGTCGCGGGCGGATCGTGGTTGATTTAGGAAGCACTGTGTGCGGGCGGTCAACAGGAATCTGTTTGAACGTACCCTTTCTTTGACCCTTTGATCAAAAATTTGATGTTTACCGCTTGATCGGCATTCAAATGTGGCGCGTCATGACGATTGCGTCCTGCTTTTGGCCGTCTGGCCCAAGATAATACCCACGTCGCCGTCCCGTTTCGATGAATGCGCAACGGTGATAAAGGCCACGCGCAGGGGCATTGCCCTCTGCAACTTCAAGAAACACCGTTGTGGCGCCGCGCTGTATCAACGCTTCCAGAAAAAGTGTCATCAGCTGCGCGCCGATGCCTTTGCCCTGCAACGCGGGTTCAACGGCTATGGTCAACAATTCGGCCTCCCCCGCGATCACCCGCCCAATGACGAAACCGCCGTATAGGTCCAGCGCAAAGCAAAGCTGGCTCGACAGAAGGGCGCCGATTTCAGCAGCAGTCCAAGGGCGCGGAGCTACAAACGCACGCGCATGCAATGCGGCCATTTCGTCGCTAGTCACGGCAAAATCACCGGAGGCAAGTCCGAAGCAGGCGCGGCATCTGCACCACGCAGGTAAAAGGGCGCTGGGCGGGGCTGCGGCAGGATCGACCGTTCGCGCCCAACACGTGCCAGGGCTTCAATCATGTTCGCAACCGGCATTTCGGCTAACAGTACTGCCTCAACGGGGGCCAATTCGACAATTTCTGCCGGTCCAACTGGCGATTTCAGATATATTTGCCCACGCGGCGCTGGAATAGCCACGGTATCTTCTGGCCCTGCGGCATCGAACCCCGTAACCCCGACGACAGGAACGCCCAAACCCAGCGCCAATCCACGCGCAAGCGCCACTGCGATGCGGATGCCAGTGAAATTTCCCGGCCCGGTACCTACAACAATCGCGCCAACCTCGGGCCAAGTCACTTTGCCCTCTGCAAGCAACTCGTCCAACATCGGGATCAATCGCTCTGCCTGACCTTTGGTCATCGTTTCGACCTTGGTAAGAATCTTCTCGCCAGATAGCAAAGCGGCGGCGCAATGCGCCGCCGATGTATCGAATGCCAGGACAATCTCAGGCCGCAACCGGACGCACCTCAAGAACCTCGGGAATATAATGCCGCAGCAGGTTCTCGATCCCCATTTTCAACGTCAGCGTAGACGAGGGGCAACCGGCGCAAGCACCCTTCATGTTCAAATAGACCACGCCACGTTCAAAACCGTGAAAGGTGATATCGCCGCCATCCTGAGCGACGGCCGGGCGCACGCGCGTATCC
>JAYSWK010000230.1:0-4797 GCA_043718085.1 Rhodobacterales bacterium | reverse complement strand
CCAGACCCAAAGCCCGGGTCCGGTGATCGCCAGCGCCCCGGCAACCCCGGTCCACAGAAACGACACCGACGCGCTGTCCTGGCGCGAGACATATCGCGTGGTCAGCACATAGACCGACCACAGACCCGCAGCCCCAAGCGGCAAAAGCGACAGGGGCGTGAACACGGTCGTATCCGGCCGCAGGATGATCAGCACGCCCAAGCCCCCGACGGCAATCGCGGCCCAGCGCCGCCAGCCGACATGCTCGCCCAGGATCGGACCGGACAGGGCGGCGATGATCAGCGGGCCTGCGACCATGACGGCATGGGTTTCAATCAGCCCCAACCGGGCAAAGGCATAGCCCGACAGGCAGATCTGCACCACGACCAGCACGCCGCGAAAGGCCTGCAAGCCAGGATGCCGGGTCGCGATGGCCGCGCGAAACCCACCAGCACGCCGGCTTGCGATCAGGCAGGCGGCAGCCCCAAAGAACCAAAAGCGCAGCATCACCACCATCGCCACGGGATAGTGCCCCGTCAGATGTTTGGTGATGCCGTCCTGCGACGAAAAGATCACCGTGGTCAGGATCATCAGCCACAGGCCCTTGCGGGTGCGCTGTTCGCTCACGGGGCGGCCCGGCGTTGCAAAAGCAGGGCAAAGATGCCTGCGGCAACCACAATGCCCACGCCAACAACGACATGGGATTGCAGCACCTCGTCAAAGAAGGTGACCCCGATCAAGGCGACGAAAACGATCTGCAGATAGGCGAATGGCTGCACCACACTTGCCTCGACCGTTTCATAGGTGCGCTGCAAAAGCACATTGGACAGGGCCGAAGTCAGGCCATAAATCACCAGAAACACCCAATCTCGCCCGGTCACCGGTTCCCATTGCGGCAGGCCGATCAGGGTGATCAGCACAACCCCGATCACCGGCGGCCAGAAAAGAGTTGGGAAGGACGGTTCATCCCGCGTCGTCAGCCGCGTCAGCACCGAATACAGCGCAAACATGAAGGCCGAGGCCAGCGGCAGCAGGGCCGGCCAGGAAAAGACCTCGCCCCCCGGCTGCAGGATGACGATGACCCCGGCGCAGCCCAGACCAACCGCCGCCCAGCGCATCGGGCTGATCCTTTCGCCCAGAAGCGGGCCGGACAGGGCGACCACGATCAGCGGGCAGGCGGCAAAGACGGCATGGGAATTGATCAGCCCGATCAAGGTATAGCCCCAGACCAACAGGCAGATCTCGGCCACAAGCAAAGTGGCGCGCAGGGCATGGGTCCAGATATGGCGCGAGGCGACGGCGGCCCGTGCCCCTTCCGGGCGGCGCAGGGCTGCGGTCAGCACAAAGGCGCCAAAGATCCAGTAGCGGATCATCACCACCATCAGCGGGTTGTAATTGCCCGCCAGAAGCCGCGAAAATCCGTCCTGGATGGCAAAGGTCAGGACGGTCAGCACCATCAAAAGGATACCCTTGAGGCTGCGGCTCATCGCGGCAGCCTTCCGGATGTCATGTGGCGCTTGCGTCCGTGTCCGGGTTGACGGACAACCGCGAACCCGGCAGCGGCCAGCGCCCGGCGCACGTGGCCCGCGGCCGAATAGGTGGCAAAGCTGCCGCCGGGTGCGGTATGGCGTGCCACGTCGTTCATCAATGTGTCCGACCACAATTCGGGGTTCTTGGCCGGGGAAAACCCGTCCAGATACCAGGCATCCGCCCGCCCCTGCCATAGCGGCAACGTGTCGCCGGCATCACCGATGATCACCTCGACCGACAGGGCGCCCAGCGAAAAGCGCCGCGCGCCAAGGGCCCAGTGGCGCAAAAGATCGCCCGCCACATCCTGCACGTCCGCAAAGGCCGCCAGCGCCCTGGCCATGTCGGATGCAGCCATGGGGTAGGCTTCAAAGCTGGTATAGCTTATCCTCGCATCGCCCGCCGCAAGGGCTGTGGCCAAAAGGTTCAGCCCGGTGCCAAAGCCCAGTTCGGCAATGGAAAACCCGTCGCGAAAGCGGGCAGGCAGGTCATTGCCCGCCAGAAAGACATGCCGGGTTTCGGCCAACCCGTTGCCCAGGCTGAAATAGGGGTCATCGAAACGGCGGGACACGGGCACGACGCCGTCGCGCCAGTCCAGTTCCGCACCCTGTTCCCCACCCGCCATTTGGCCTATCCCTGAAATCGCGGGGACCATGGGCAAGGGCGGACGGAATGGCAAGGGTCGATCTGACAGTCAGGGGCGGCGGCATCTTCGGGCTGTCCGTGGCCTGGGAGGCGGCGCGGCGTGGGGCCCGTGTCAGGCTGATCGAGACCGTGGCAATCGGCGCGGGCGCCAGCGGTGGGCTGGTCGGTGCGCTGGCCCCGCATGTCCCCGAGACCTGGAACGAAAAGAAGCAGTTTCAGCTGGAAAGCCTGCTGGCCTGCGACGCCTTCTTTGCCAGCGCCAGCGCCGCCTCGGGTCTGCCGACCGGCTATGGCCGCACGGGCCGGCTTCAGCCGATTGCCGATGAGGGCGCGGTCGCGCTGGCGCAACAGCGCGGCGAAGGAGCGGCAAGGCTGTGGCAGGGACAGGCCGAATGGCGGGTGATCCGGGCAACAGGCGCGGCCCATGAACCCTTCAGTGCCAGCGGTTATCTGATCCACGACACACTTACCGCCCGACTGCATCCCCGGATGGCCGCTGCGGCCCTTGCTGCGGCAATTCAGGCGAAAGGCGGCGAAGTTTTACTGGGCGAGGCCCCGGCGCAAGGCCCGGTCATCTGGGCGACCGGGACCGCGGGGTTGGCGGATCTGTCCGCCAGCCTGGGCCGCAGCACTGGCGGTGGGGTCAAGGGCCAGGCCGCCAGCCTAGGGGCCGATCTGGGGCCGGTGCCGCAGCTTTTCGTGGACGGGTTGCATATCGTTCCCCATGGCGATGGCACGGTCGCGGTCGGATCGACCTCGGAACATCAGTGGCAGGACGACAGGTCCACCGATGCCCAGCTTGACGCGCTGATCGACCGCGCGCGCATTGCCCTGCCCGCCTTGCAACATGCCCCGGTGCTGGATCGCTGGGCCGCGTTGCGCCCCCGCGCCCGCACCCGCGCGCCGGTCCTTGGCCCCTGGCCGGGCCGCCCCGGTCACTTCATCGCCAATGGCGGCTTCAAGATCGGTTACGGCATGGCGGCCAAGGTGGCGCAGGTCATGGTGGATCTGGTGCTGGAGGGACGCGATGCCGTGCCGGACGGGTTTCGCAGCACGGCCGTCTGACCCGCCAAATCGCGCCGCTTTGCGTCAGACGGCCCCGGCCTTGACCAGCCAATCGGCCGAGGCTTTCAGCGCCTGTGCCGGGGGGATGAATTCGATCCCCAGTTCGACCCGGGCGCGGACGTTGCTGACCTCGGGAAGATAGCCGATGCTGGGCAGGATGACCCTGATCTGCTTGTCGAACAGGGCCAGGACCCGCAACAGAAGTTTCGGCGCAACCAGGGTCGCAATGCGGCGGCGCGGATAGGTCTGTTTCAGGACGCGCGCCATGTCGGGCATGGTCATCGCACCTGCCGCTGCCAGATAGCGTCGCCCGGCCGTGTCGGGCCGCTGAACAGCGCGCAGATGCGCCAGGGCCACATCGCGCACATCGACACAGATAAAGCCGATCATCGGCACCATCGGATCACGCCCGCGCAACATGCGCCGCACCACCCCGATCGATGCGCCGAAGTTGCCATCCAGGGGTGCGCCCAGCACGAAACCGGGATTGATCGCGGTCAGCGCCAGGCCATTGCGTCTGGCAAAGTCCCAGGCCGACCGTTCGGCCAGCGTTTTCGACTTGGCATAGGCCGAGATGCCTGGCCGGGTCAGATCGGCCCAGCTGTTTTCATCCTGAACCCCGGGCAGGCCCTCATCCAGTACCGCTACGGTGGACGAGGTCATGACAACCCGTTTGACCCCAGCCGCCAGCGCCGCTTTCAGAACCCTTTGCGTGCCCTCGACCGCCGGGCGGATCAGAATCTGCTCATCCGCGGGCTGTTCGATGGGAAAGGGCGAGGCGGTATGCACCAGCGCCGCAACGCCCGCCATGGCTTCGGCCCAGCCCATGTCGGCCTCAAGATCGGCCTGGACAAAGCTTAGCCGGTCCAGGGCAGCCGCATCCAGATGGGGCCGCAGCGCCGCACGCACTTCGTCGGCCCGATCAAGCCGCCGCAGGGTTCCGCGCACGGCATAGCCCGCCTTCAGAAACGCCAGCGCCACATGCTTGGCGATAAAGCCGGAGATCCCGGTTAGAAGAATGGTATCCGACATGGCCTGCGTTCCTTGGGTGTCCCATAGCTAGTGGGCAGCAGGTGGCAGGACAAGGCGATGGCACTGGCCCCTGAGCGGGACTGCGCCTATGGTCGGGCGCCGGTGTTGGGGCAAGGTAAGCAAGGCGGGAGAAATGGCTGGTCTGGATCCGTGGCACCTGGGCCTGGCGCTGGTCATCACCCTGTTTGCGGGCTTCGTGAAGGGTGCGGTGGGTTTTGCCATGCCGATGATCATGATCTCGGCCTTTTCCAGTTTTCTGCCGCCCGAAATGGCGCTGGCCGGGCTGATCCTGCCAACGGTCGTGACCAATGTCGCCCAGGCCTTGCGGCAGGGGCGGCAGGCGGCCTGGGACACAATGGTGATCTATCGGCGCATCCTGATTGCGACGGTGGTGTTCATCCTGATCTCGGCCAGCTTTGTCCGGGTCATCCCGCAGGCGCTGTTCCTGCTGCTGCTTGGCGCACCGATCACGGCTTTTGCCGTGGCGCGGCTTGCCGGGGTCAATCTGGCGTTGAAGCTGGAGCATCGGGCAAGGGCCGAGTGGATCCT
>JAYSWK010000229.1:0-1899 GCA_043718085.1 Rhodobacterales bacterium | reverse complement strand
GCAGGAACGCGGGCTGAAAGTGGCTTTGGTCACCGATGGGCGGATGTCGGGGGCCTCGGGCAAGGTTCCGGCAGCGATCCATGTGTCGCCCGAGGCGGCGGCGGGTGGCCCATTGGCGCGGCTGCGCGACGGCGATATCCTGCGGCTGGATGCGGTGGCGGGGACCCTGTCGGTTCTGGCTGCGGATTTTGACAGCCGCGTGCCCGTGCAGGCCGATCTGGCCGCGCACAGCTGGGGGACGGGGCGCGAATTGTTCGACAGCTTCCGCCGTTCGGTGGGGCCCGCCACGGCGGGCGCCAGTGCGCTTTATTGATGCGAAAGGACCAGCCATGACCCCTGCCCAGCAATCCAGCCTTGCCGCGGACATCTGTCGCCTTGCCCCGGTCGTGCCGGTTCTGGTGATCGAGGATCTGGCCCATGCGCGCAAACTGGCCGAGGCGCTGGTGGCCGGCGGGCTGCCTGCGCTGGAGGTGACCCTGCGCACGCCGGTGGCGCTGGATGCGATCCGGGCGATGGCCGAGGTTGCGGGCGGGGTCGTCGGGGCCGGCACGCTGCTGACGCCCGCGGATGTCAAGGCGGCCAAGGCGGCGGGGGCGCGGTTCGGCGTCTCGCCCGGGGCGACCGAACGGCTGCTGGACGCCTGCGCCGAATACGAACTGCCCCTGTTGCCCGGTGCCGCCACGGCCAGCGAGATCATGGCCCTGCTGGACAAGGGCTATACGGTGCAAAAGTTCTTCCCGGCCGAGCAGGCAGGCGGGGCGGCTTACCTGAAAAGCATCGGATCACCCATCCCGCAGGTCAGGTTCTGCCCGACCGGCGGCATCGGGTTGAAGAATGCCCGTGACTATCTGAGCCTGGACAATGTGCTGTGCGTTGGCGGGTCCTGGGTCGCGCCGAAAGAGGCGATGGCGCGGGGCGACTGGGCCGCGATCACCACGCTGGCGCGCGAGGCGGCAGGATTGCGGCAGGCTTGAAAACCGGGTGATGTCCAAGTTTTGGACATCGTGTTTTAGTGTTTTTTCCCATGTGGTTAGCAAATTTTGTTAACCAAATTGAAAGGTTTGACGCAGCGGTTTCTGTGGAAAGCACGACCTCCTGCCTGGCTTCAAAACGCGTCCCGATAGAGGGCAATGCCTGACCGCCGGGAGGGCAACCGATGATTGAGCCAGTAACTTCATGGTGCCAGAACTCCCTGCGCCTCGCGTCTTGCAAGCGGTGCGGAATGCCCGCCCGAGGGGGCGGCCCCCTTTCAGCGATTGCAAAGGGCAATCGCTTGCCGGGCAACGGGGCATTGCCCGGCGCGCTGACGCGCTTGATTCCGGGCAAGAGAAGGTCAGGAACGTCCCAGGCGCCCCCCCCTGCGGCGCGGCGCCGTGGCCGGGGTCAGGCCCTGACGCAGGACCTCGTTCATCGGATGATCGGGATTGGCGACCTCGTATTCGGCCAGCAGGCGGTTCAACGCCGGGGCCACATCCTGGCCCAGAACCAGGCTGAGCGCCCAGTCCAGAAAGATCGAGCGGCATTCGCCAAGGCTGATCCCCTCGATCCGGTAACTTTCGCGCACCAACCCTTTGGGATCCGCTTTCGACAAGTCCATCGTTACCCTTTCAACTGTCTGACGATCACCGCCGCCGCCGCCATCGCCTGCCGCGCCAGATAATCGCTTAACCCCGCTACATCGGCCGCACCGGTTTCCCGCAACAAGAAGGCCCGCGCGCTTTCGCCAAGGGCATCGGGATCCACCGTCTGATCGGTCAAAAGCCGCGCGCCTGCCTGCAGACGCCAGCACAGCCTGTAGGCGTCCAGAAGCGTGGTCGCGTCCATTTGCGACATGATGCCGGCCGTTACCCCCGCGGCCAGCTGACGTTCGACCGTGCGGGCCGGGCTTGCGGCCTGCAG
>JAYSWK010000228.1:0-1899 GCA_043718085.1 Rhodobacterales bacterium | reverse complement strand
GCGGGATGGGTTTGCATGGTCGCGGAAAACGCTGCCTCTCGCATGCGCTCGAACGCGTTTCCCGATGGGGTTTGTTTCCATGAAAACCCATCCCGCTCGAGCGGATGCGTGCTTGACCTTGGCCCGCCAAGCCGCAACAACGGCGGTCCCTGAGGGAGAGACAACTTGACCCTGCCGCTGCACGAACTGGCCGCTTTGGGCACGGCAACCTGCTGGGCCACGACCGGGCTGATCGTCTCGGACGGGATCAAGGCCATGGGGGCGTTTCATTTCAACCTGATCCGGCAGGGGTTCGTCAGCCTTGTCCTGATCGCCGTTGTCACTGCCACGGGCGGCTGGCAGGGGTTGAGCCTGGCACAGGTTGCCATACTGGCCCTGTCGGGGATCGTGGGCATCCTTTTGGGCGACACGTTGAACTTTGCCGCCGTCGGGCGACTTGGCCCGCGCCGTGCCGGGGCGGTGTTTGCGCTGAACGCGCCCATGGCGGCGATCCTGGGCTGGCTTTTGCTGGGTGAGGCACTGCCGTGGCGCGCCATGGCGGGGATCGCCATGGCAGCCCTTGGCGTGGCTTTGGCCGTTCTTGGGCGGCCCCGACAAGATGCGCATCGCTTTGAAAGGCTGAACGGCATTTTGGTCGTGGGGGCGCTGTTCGGTCTGGGGGCTGCGTTGGGTCAGGCCAGCGGATCGCTGATCGCACGGCCCCTGATGGCCAGCGGGATCGACCCCTATCTGGCCTCGCTGGCGCGGGTTGGTGCCTCGGGGCTGACCATGGCTGTGCTGGTCGCCACACCTTTGGCCCCTGCCCTGCCCCGCCCCGTGCCGCGCTATGCGATCGTGCAGGCCCTGGGCTCGGCCATGATCGGGCTTTTGCTGGGCATGACGCTGTTTCTTTATGCCCTGCAGGGGGCCGAGACCGGGATCATCGCCACCCTGTCCGCCACCAGCCCGGTGATCATCCTGCCGCTTTTGTGGTTGCGCACCGGGCAAAGACCCAGCGCGCTAAGCTGGCTTGGCGCGGGCCTGGCGGTGGCGGGACTGGCGCTGATCTTTACCCGGTGAACCGAAGGGGCTGCTGAAATACTCTCTTTTGCTTCAGGTTTTCGGTTTTGTCGGGTGATTTTGTCGTTCGGTGTAAGGCTCACGTTGCGGGTCTTGCCAGCAGTTTCGGGATGCGGATCGGGTTGCAGGCGGCGACGGCGCGGGTGATGCCAGGTTTGCGCTTGCGCCGGCCCAGCATCGCCAGCGTCACCTCGCGCTCTGCTGTGCCGCCGGGATAGGTCAGGCTGCGACCGTCGCGTTTCAGCCTGACCATCAGCCAGGTGCGGTCGCGGGCCTTGTTGCGGCCCCGCGCGGTCCTGACTTCCGTGATCCACCACAAAGGACCGGGGAGAGCCGCAGAGGCAGACCGACCTTTAGCTGCGATCAGCTGTTTCAGGGCGCGGGCGGTGCGGACACCCCATTGACCAACGATGGCGGCTGGCATGTGTTCGCAGGAATTGAACTGCCGCACCGGCCGCGAAGTTGAGCCACGTCGAAAGAATAATCTTGCATACGTATTCTTTGGCGTTCAGTTGTAGCACGTTCGGATAGACTTCCCCGACGAGTCGGTCCTGTGGGAACGAAAGCACGCGGTAGGAGATGGCAATGGCAGACAAGACTGAAAGCGGCGCGGGGCGGGGCGAACTGGCTCCGGCCCTGCCCGAAAAGGTGATGCAGGTCGAGCGGCACGATTACCCCGATCTGGCCCCGCAAGGCGGCAAGCGCACCCAGGCGATGCGCGGCTTTGACCCGATCTACACGGATATCGTGGATTACATCGTGCGCTGCACCCACAAGATCTGGGACGAACGCGACATTGGCCTTATCTACAGCCACTATACCCATAACTGTTTTCTGTAT
>JAYSWK010000227.1:0-1900 GCA_043718085.1 Rhodobacterales bacterium | reverse complement strand
CCTTGCATCACACGCCGTGGAAAGACGCGCTGGAAGACAGCATGGAAAGCTACCTGCGCAGTTGATGCCAAAGGGTCGGGGGCCCGGCTTTTGCGGGGCCCTTTGTCTTTTTCGGGACTGGACGATTCAGGGTTCTGCCTGTGATTGTGCGGGCCAACCAATTGGGAAACAATTTTTCTTCATTGGAAATTAATGATGGATTTGTGGGCAAGCCCATGGTTCTGTTCTGACGTCTGGCCGCCGCGCCAGAGATACAATGGCACCGCGAGACGAAATGACGGTGCACCAAACTGCTTAGGGAGGGTATAAGGATGTCGAACGAAACCGGGTCGGGCCAGCTGGTCCGCGCCTTAGACTGGAAAGGGGCCTTCTGGGTCGCAGCCGGGGTTCCACCCCTTGTGCTGTTCTCGATCGGGGGCATTGCCGGCACGACGGGGAAGCTGGCGTTCCTGGTCTGGATCATCTCGATGATCATGGGCTTTTTGCAAAGCTTCACCTATGCCGAAATGGCCGGCATGTTCGGCAACAAGTCGGGCGGGGCCTCGGTTTATGGGGCGATGGCATGGCTGCGCTATTCCAAGCTGGTCGCACCCTTGTCGGTGTGGTGCAACTGGTTCGCCTGGTCGCCCGTTCTGTCGCTGGGCTGCGCCATTGCGGCGGGGTATATCCTGAACGCCTTGTTCCCCATTCCGGCGGCTGACAGCCAGATGGTGCTGGACTGGGTGACGGCCAATATGGCCAGCTATACCGACACCACGCAATCGGTCGTCGACTACCTTGCGGCCAATGCCGGCACCTTGCCCGCAGATGCCATCACGGCGGTGGCCACTTCGGATGCCGTTTCGGCCCTGACCCCGGCGTTCCGGACCTTTGAGGCGGCGTCGTTCGCCATTCCGGGCATCGGCACGCTGCACTTCAACGCGACCTTCGTGATCGGCGTCGTGCTGATGCTGATCATGTTCGCGATCCAGCATCGCGGCGTCGCCAATACCGCCTCGGCGCAGAAGATCCTGGCCATCGTGGTGCTGGTGCCCTTGTTGCTGGTTGGCCTGGTGCCGATCCTGACGGGTGCGATCCAGTCAACCAATGTCACCGGGCTTTTGCCGCCAAGTGCGGCTTATTCCGGCGTGGACGGCACCTGGAACAATGGGGGCTGGACGCTGTTTCTGGGCGGTCTTTATATCGCGGCCTGGTCCACTTACGGCTTTGAAACCGCGGTGTGCTATACGTCCGAACTGCGCAATCCCAAGACCGACACGTTCAAGGCCATCTTCTATTCGGGCCTTTTGTGCTGCGTGTTCTACTTCATCATCCCTTTCGCGTTTCAGGGAGTGTTGGGGCAGGAAGGCATGCTGGCCGCCGGAATCGTTGACGGTACCGGCATCGGTGAGGCGCTTGGCAACATGGTTGGCGGCGGCAAAGTGATCACGCAGATCTTCGTGATCCTGATGATCATGGCGCTGTTCATGGCGATCATGACCGCCATGGCCGGCTCGTCGCGCACGCTGTATCAGGGGTCAAAGGACGGCTGGCTGCCGAAATACCTGACCCGGGTGAACAGTCATGGGGCGCCGGTTGGGGCCATGTGGACCGACTTTGGCTTCAACCTGATCCTGCTCGCGTTGGCTTCGGATGTGGCGGGCTATTTCTATGTGCTGGCCATCTCGAACGTCGGCTACATCATCTTCAACTTCCTGAACCTGAATGCCGGCTGGATCCACCGCATAGATTCGGGCCATATCGAGCGTCCGTGGAAAGCGCCCGCTGTGCTTTTGGGCATCAACACGGTGCTGGCCTTTGTGAACGCGCTGTTCCTGGGGGCCGGGGCCAAGGTCTGGGGCTACGAGAACGCGCTGTTGTCGGGCGTGGTCTTTGCCGCGCTGATCATCCCGGTCTTCGT
>JAYSWK010000226.1:0-12236 GCA_043718085.1 Rhodobacterales bacterium | reverse complement strand
TCAGTGGGTCGGGTGAAAATCCGTCTGGCGTGCGAAACGCAACAACCGTATCTTTCATCATGTGGCATATCCTTTTCTCTGCGAGAACTGCGGCGCGTCAACAACGCCTTGATATGCCACCCAATCTTTCCGTCACCAACTTTCAGCGATAGCTCATAGCTTCTTCCACAGTTTCAAGGTTAATTCCCTGGCCCACAGTCACGTTGTCCGTGGTGTCGAGATACATGTGGTCAACGTTTCCTTCACCCTCTGAGAGATCGGAGGTGACGGTATCCACCCCGTCGCTGACCCTTTCCCAGTACCCCTCTATGCCCAAAGGTTGGGCATAGCACCGGCACCCGAAATCCTGCGATGGATGGCCACCATCCGGGGGCGTGTCCCAGCGGAAGATCTTGTCGTCGCGCTCGGCATGGCTGCCGCGCACGCGAAGATCGTTTTGCGTTTCCCAGACATAGAACTGGATGCCCATCGCCTCTTGTTGAGCCTGGTTTAGAAAGCCTTCCAGCACCGCCATGGCCCGCTGGCCCCATTCAACCGTGCCAAAGTCGATGCCTTCGCGCTCTGTTGCGGCGCGTACGGCCTCTGTCGCTTCGGCGCGCAGCGCCTGTTGGTCAATATCAGCGAGCGCTTCAGCCGAGAATTCATAGGGCTCGGTTTTCAGAATGACCTGCGACGTCGCACCGAAGGTTCTGCTCCATATGCTATCAACCCAAGTGCGAACCGGATCACCGGTCTGTGCGGCTTCTTGTTTGACGATGAGGCCGAACGTGCTGCCAGTGTTCAGAACAAAAGTCGAGCTGCCGCCAAACCGGATGAATCTTTCAAAATTTGACGGGTGCATCGAAACCCTCCTTGGCGTCGCCACAAGCCGAACAAGAAAGCGTTAACATCCGCGAAAGGCCCCGCTCGGCCTGGTTGGGGTGCCCGGCGCCAATTGTGTTCAATTCGTTTCCCTGCCTTCAACTATCCCTCACAATACCCCGTCCTTGTCGCCGGAACGCCGCTATCTCGCCCGATTTCGCCACCAATAGTGATCCATCAACCCACACTGCTCGCTTGGGGAAAACAATGGATCGATTGACGGAAATGGAAGCCTTTGCCACGGTCGTAGACCAGGGCGGCTTTACGGATGCGGCCAAGAAGATGGGGATTTCGAAATCTGCCGTTTCGAAACACGTCTCAGCCCTTGAGGCGCGCCTTGGGGCCCGCTTGCTTAACCGGACGACACGCCGTGTGTCGCCTACGGAAATCGGTCTGGCCTACTATGACCGCGCCCGGCGGGTGCTGAATGATGCGGGCGAGGCGGATGCCCTGGTCACCTCGATGCAAAGCGCGCCCTCGGGCCTTTTGCGCATCAGCGTGGCCACGGATTTCGGCGTGAACCTTTTGTCGCCCATCCTGGGGGATTTCCTGCTGGAATACCCGGATATCACGGTGAACATGGTGCTGAACAACCGCTATGTCGAACTGATCAGCGAAGGGTTCGACATGGCGATCCGGGTGGGGGATCTGGAGGATTCAAGCCTGAGGGCCCGCAAGTTGACCGATACGGCAAAGAAGATGATCGGCTCGCCCAGTTATTTCCAGAAATACGGCCGGCCCTTGAAGATCGACGATCTGAACGATCACAAGCTGTTGCACTATTCCAATCAGGCCAATGGCAATGTCTGGAAAGTCACTGCCCCTTCGGGCGAAAAGCGTCAGGTCCGCACGGCGGGCTGGCTGACGGTGAATGACGGGCAATCGCTGCTGAATGCGGCTGTGTCGGGTCTGGGCATCGCCTATCTGCCCAGCTTCCTTTACGCCGACGCGATGAAACAGGGTCTGGTGGAAGAGGCCATTCCCGGCCTTCCGACCGAGGTGCAGGGCATCTATGCGGTCTATCCGCCGGGCCGATTTACCCAGCCCAAGGTGCGGGCCTTTATCGACTTTCTGGCGCGGCGCTATATCGACAAGGGGCCGGACAGCTGGTGACGGCTTTACCAAGGCGAGCATTGAAGTGACAGGCGGGGCAGAAATGTCCCGCCTTTTTCATGGCACCCGAATAACCGGTTCAGCGGGTCAATCCCGGCACCCAAAGGACATCGGCCTTGCCGTCGTCATTGGCGATCCGTCCGGCGACAAAGAACCAATCCGACAGGCGGTTCAGATAGCGGATGGCTTCGGGGTTCACGGGTTCATGGGCGGCCAGTTCGACCACCAGCCGCTCGGCACGCCGACAGGTGGTGCGGCACAAATGCATCTGGGCGGCCAGCACGGTGCCGCCGGGCAGGATAAAGCTGCGCAGGGGCGTCAGTCGGGCATTCATCGCGTCAATCTCGGCCTCGAGCCGGTCAACCTGGGCCGCCACCATCCGCAGACGCGGATAGGGGGCGGTCGCGTCGTTGTCCATGTCGGGGGTGCAAAGGTCGGCCCCCAGATCGAACAGGTCGTTCGAGATGCGGGCAAGCTCGGTGCCCATGCCGTGCAGCCGCGCCAGACCGACCGTGGCATTGACCTCGTCCACCGTGCCATAGGCGGCGACACGCAAGTCGTATTTCGGCACCCTTGTGCCATCGCCCAAAGCCGTTTCGCCCTTGTCACCGGTCCTGGTGTAGATCTTGGACAGAACGACCATCACGCGCGCGCCTTGGCCCAGGCGAACAGCACGATGGCCAGCACGGCCAGCGCTTGGGCGATGATGCGGTAGCGCATCAGCTTGTTGGCATATTTGCGGTTGGTCTCGCCGCCCTTGGTGAACACGCCAATCCCGATCATCAAAATGACCAGAACGATCAGGCACACCGCGGTGGCAAGGATGAAAAGGGGATCGCTGAGCATGAAAGGTCTCCTGGGTTGCCCCGTGATATCGCGCCAGACGGACAACCGCCACTATCCTTGTTGGATTGGGTGGAAAATGCTAGGCTTCACAGGTCACCGTTTCGTCGGTCAAGGGAGTTCGCAATGTCTGATGCGCTCAACGAAAGAAACCATATTCTGAACGCCATAGGACACACGCCGCTGGTCGAATTGCGGCATCTTGTGCCCAAGACCAGCGCGCGGATCGTGGCAAAGCTGGAATCGGCAAATCCGACCGGCAGCATGAAGGACCGGCTCGCGCGGACGCTGATCCAGCGCGCTGCGGCAAGGGGCGAGTTGACGCCGGGCGGCACCGTTGTGGAGTATACCGCCGGCACCACCGGTATTTCACTGGCCTTTGTGGCGCGGGCTTTGGGATACAAGGCGCATTTTGTGTTCTCGGACGCGTTCAGCAGCGAAAAGCGCAGGACGATGTTGGCCTTTGGGGCAACACTTACCGACGTTGCAAGCGACGAAAAGAAGATCACGAAGGAGCTGATCCAGGCCATGATCGCCCGGGCGGCCGAGATTAGCCGAGAGCCCGGATGCTGGTGGGCCGATCAGCTGAGGAACAAGGACGGAGCTGACGGATACACGGGCCTTGGCGCGGAGATCTGGGCACAGTGCAATGGTCGTGTGGATGCGTTCGTCCACACAATCAGCACCGCGCATTCGATGCATGGGGTGAGCAGAGCGTTGCGGAAAGAGAACCCGGATGTGCTGGTCTTTGCCGTCGAACCCGATGAATCGGCTGTGTTGTCCGGGCGTGCGCCCGGATCGCACAAGATCGAAGGGATCGGTCTGGGATTTCTGCCGCCACTTTGGCATCCCGAGGAGGTCAGCGAGATCTTGACCGTCAGCACGGAGGAGGCCAAAGCCATGACGCGGCGTTTGGCAAAGGAAGAGGCGATCTTTGCCGGAACCTCGACCGGTGCCAACGTAGTTGCCGCCTTGCGGGTGGCCGAGCGCCTGGGACCCGGCGCGGTGATCGCCACGCTAATTGTGGATTCCGGTTTGCGTTATCTCAGCACGGATGTCTTCGGGTAGCCGTCACCCTTTGGCGATCACCCAGTCCAGCGCCCGCGACGACAGCACGCGGCGGGCCAGTCCGGCGACATGGGTGGGCAGGGTGACGTAATAGCGCGGGCGGGGGCGTCTGGCCTCGAGCGCCTTGATCAGCACGGCGGTCACGGCCGAGGCGGGCAGTTCAAACCGGTCGGGCCCTTTGCTTTCGTAAAGCCGGCGGCGCAGCGCGTCATATTCGCCCGCCCGGGCCGAGGTTTGCCAATGGATCCAGCGTTCGAAATGCGGGATGGCATTCTTGCGGATCGACGAGGTGATGGGGCCGGGCTCGATCAGCACCACCTCGATCCCGGTGCCGGCCATTTCAATGCGCAAGACGTCGCTGAGCCCTTCCATGGCGAATTTGGTCGCGACATAGGCCCCACGCCATTTGGCCCCGACCAGACCCAGAACCGACGAGCAGTTGATGATGCGCCCGAAACCCTGGGCGCGAAACATCGGGATCAGCCGGCGGCTGAGGTCGTGATAGCCAAAAAGGTTCACCTCGAAGATGGCACGCAAGGCATCGCGCGGCAGATCCTCGACAGCGCCGGGGCAGGCAAAGGCGCCGTTGTTGAACACGGCATCCAGGCGGGTGCAACGATGCTGCACCTCGGCCACTGCGGCGGCGATGCTGGCCTCGTCGGCGTAATCCAGAACGAAACTTTCCAACCCATCGGCAATCAGGCGGATGCAATCCTGGGGCTGGCGGCAGGTCGCAAAGACCCGCCACCCCCGCGCTTTCAGCCCATGGGCTGCGTCATGACCGATGCCCGAAGAACAGCCTGTGATCAGAATGGTGCGCTGCATATTGTTTTCCTGCTGAGCCTGACCCCAACATGACGCCTATGCAGGGCGGATGCAAAGCGGTTCAGGGCGCGGCAGTCAGAAGGCGCGTGGCGACATAACCCTCGACCCCGCCGCCTTGGGGCCGCACCAGAGACCAGCCTTCGACCGGGCTATCGTCAAGCACCACCAGCACCTGTTCGCCAGGGTTCAATGTTCCGACAACGGCAAAGATCCTGCCAGGCCCCGCGCGGACATTGGCCTGGGTTGAGGCCACGGTGAAAAGCACGCCACCCCCGGTCTGTTGGTCGGGCAACGGGGCTGCGGTTTCGGCGGCGACTTCGATCACAGGAGCCTTGACCACAGGTTTTTCGGCCGGTTTTGCAGGCTTCATCATGGTTCGGGCCGGGATGTAGACGATCGGCTTTGCGGGTTCGGTGTTGGTTTGCAATTCGGCAGCTTGTGCGGCCTGCTCGTCGGCCAACATCAGGCCGTAACGCTTTTGGCCGTGATCCTCGCCCAGGACCAGAAGCGCAAAATACATCCCGCCGCAAAGGATCAGAACCAAACGAATCATCGGGCACCACAGTCAAATCGTGACTTGTTCCTTTTACAATAATCTTGCCCGTTTGAAGCCGGGTAAACGAAGGTTAGTTTCCCCCCCACCCAGGGAGATTGCCGGTCCGGTTTTTCCCGCTGGACCACGGCGCGGGGCCGAATTACATCAAGGCCCATGTCCGACGCCGATGACGAACCGAAGATCGAACCGATCACCTTGTCCGAACCGCTTGCCCGGGCGATCGGCGAGCGCTATCTGACCTATGCCTTGTCCACCATCATGCACCGGGCCTTGCCGGATGCACGCGACGGATTGAAGCCAGTTCACCGTCGCATCCTGTTTGCGATGAGCAGGTTGCGCCTTGCATCGACCGGGGGCTTTCTGAAATCGGCCAAGATCGCGGGCGACACGATGGGGGATTTTCACCCGCATGGCGATGCCTCGATCTATGACGCCATGGCGCGGTTGGCGCAGGATTTCAACGTGCGTTACCCGCTGGTCGATGGCCAGGGCAATTTTGGCAATATCGACGGCGATAACCCAGCCGCGCCCCGCTATACCGAGGCGCGGATGTCGTCGGTGGCCGAGGCGCTTTTGCGCGGGCTGGACGAGGATGCCGTTGATTTTCGCAACAATTACGATGGCCGACTGCAAGAGCCGGTCGTGTTGCCCGCCGCATTCCCCAATCTTCTGGCCAACGGATCCAGCGGCATCGCGGTTGGCATGGCGACCAATATCCCGCCGCACAATCTGGATGAGCTGATCCAGGGCTGTCATGCGCTGCTGAAGGACCCGGATCTGCCCGATGACGCGCTGGTCGATCTGATCCCCGGCCCGGATTTCCCGACCGGCGGCGTGATCGTCGAGCCGCGCGATGTGATCCAGGCCGCCTATCGCACCGGGCGCGGCAGCTTTCGGACCCGGGCGAAATGGCAGGTCGAGGATCTGGGCCGTGGCACCTGGCAGATCGTGGTCACCGAGATCCCCTATCAGGTGCAGAAATCCAAGCTGATCGAAAAGCTGGCGGAACTGATCGAGCTGAAAAAGGTTCCCGTGCTGGCGGACGTGCGCGACGAAAGCGCCGACGATATCCGCATCGTCATCGAACCGCGCAGCCGCACGGTCGAGCCCGACATGCTGATGCAGGCCCTGTTTCGCAATTCGGAACTGGAAAGCCGGTTCAGCCTGAACATGAACGTGCTGATCGATGGCAAGGTGCCCAAGGTTTGCAGCCTGAAAGAGGTGCTGAAGGCTTTTCTTGACCACCGCCGCGATGTCTTGCGCCGTCGCAGTCTGCACCGGATCGAAAAGATCGACCATCGGCTGGAGGTGCTGGAAGGCTTCATCATCACCTTCCTGAACTTGGACCGGGTCATCGACATCATCCGCTATGACGACGATCCCAAACGCGCCTTGATGGCCGAAGACTGGGGTCGCCCCCACAGGCGCGCGGTGAATGAAAAGGACTATGTCGCGCCGCCGCCGGGCGAGGGAGAGCTGTCCGACCTGCAGGCTGAAGCGATCCTGAACATGCGCCTGCGCAGTCTGCGCCGACTGGAGGAGTTGGAGCTGCTGGCCGAACGCGATGCCTTGATGAAGGAACGCGCAGGTCTGGCGGACCTTCTGGAAAGCGACCGTTTGCAGTGGAAGCGCATTGGCAGCGAGCTGGACGATATCCGCAAGCAGTTTGGCAAGGAAACGGTTCTTGGTCGCCGCCGCACCTCGTTCGCCGAGGCGGGAGACGGCGAGGAGGTCAGCTTTGAGGCGATGATCGAGCGCGAGCCGATCACGGTGATCTGCAGCCAGATGGGCTGGATCCGGGCGATGAAGGGCCATGTCGATCTGGCCGCCGAGCAGAAGTTCAAGGATGGCGACGGACCGGCCTTTGCCTTTCATGCCGAGACGACGGACAAGATCCTGCTGGTCGGGTCGAACGGGCGGTTCTTTACCCTGGTGGGCGTGAACCTGCCCGGCGGGCGCGGCATGGGCGAGCCTGTGCGCCTGATGGTTGATCTGCCGAATGACGCGGCGATCGTCGATCTGATGATTTTCCGGGCCGGTGAAAAGCTGCTGGTCGCGTCCAGCGCGGGGGACGGGTTTGTCGTGGCGTCGGATGACGTTCTGGCCCAGACCAAGGCGGGCAAGCAGGTTGTGACGCTGGGAGACGGGGTCAAGCTGGCCCTGTGCCATCGCGTGCAGGGGACCCATGTGGCCGTGGTCGGCGACAATCGCAAAGTGCTGATCTTTGCCCTGAGCGAGCTGCCGGAAATGGCCAAGGGCAAGGGCGTGCGGTTGCAGAAATACAAGGACGGCGGGTTGTCGGATGCCACGACCTTTGATCTGGCCAAGGGGCTGAGCTGGAAAGACCCCGCAGGCCGCACCCGGACGGAAACCGAATTGGGCGAATGGCTGGCCGCACGTGCCACGGCAGGCCGCATGGCGCCGCGCGGCTTTCCACGGGACAACCGGTTCTGAACCTGCCGGCCCCAATGCTGCTGCCGAGCGGGTTTTTCGAAGGAAGCGGACGCTGCGCGACGGATTTGCCTCGTCCTCGGCAAGGCCTCGTCCTCAGCGGGGGGCGCTGCCCCCCAAAAACCCCCCCGGAGTATTTGGGAAAGGTCAATCCGGGGTCAGGGTTCGGCCCACATCCGGATCAGGTTCGAGCGGGTCTTGGCCAGAGTGTCGAACAAGGGCGTTTTGCCCTGGGAGGTGAACAGGGTTTCGATGGCTTGATCAAGGTCGAACAGCACCTCGCGTTGGCCGCTGTCCCGGATCAGGCTTTGGACCCAGCCGACCACGGCCAGACGTTCGCCATGAGCCACGGGTTCGACGCGGTGCAAGGTGGTTGAAGGATAAAGGATCAGATCGCCCGCCTTGAGCTTGATGGCGCGAGCTTCGAAATGGTCTTCGATGATCAGGGCGCCACCGGTGTAGCTGTCCGGACCTGACAGAAACAGGGTGAAGGACAGATCGGTACGCAGTCCCTGCATCAGCGCGTCATCGACATGCAGGCCGTAGGTTTGCCCGGTGCGATAGCGCGACAGGATCAGCCGGGTCAGGGCCTTGGGGCGGGCTGCGGACCGGAAAAGCGGGTTGGCGGCAAGGGCGGCTTCGATTTTGGACAGGATGGCCTCGAGCGCGGGTCCAGGCAGGGCCTGGTCATTGGCCTTGACCAGACGCGCATGTTTGCCCGCCGTGGCGCTGCCATCGCCGAAGGGCAGTTCTGTCGCCGCCCCGCGCAGGGCCACCACTTCGGCGGGGGTCAGGACCGCCTCGATCACCAGCATCAGCGCACCGACGAGGCGATAAGTTCGACCCGCGCGGCGATCCCGAGCAGAATTTTCGGATCGCCCGCCAGAAGGTCGGCCGCCAGTGGGTCACCAAAGACTGTGTCAGCGTCGGCCAGGGCATCAAGCGCCTTGGGGGCGGCTATGGCGGACATCCCGAGGGTGGACAGATCGGTCAGGTGGCGGCGGGCGATGGCGACAAAGGCCTGCGCCTCGTGCCAGCCCATGGCATCGGTTACAGTGCCATTTTCGATGCTGGCCGCGTATTCGCCTGCGGCGGCCTTCAGCAGCAGGGCGACGGCATCGAACCGGGCGCGCACTTGGTCCGCCTGGACTGCAGCGTCGGCGGCAAAGACCTGCGACAGTTCTGCCAGCGCCGTGTCCACGGCAGCCTGATCGCTGCCGGCGGACATGGCGGCGGTGAACGCGGTCACGGCGTCGGCCGGGTCGGGGGCATTGTGTTCGGCGATTTCGGCGCGCAGGGCGTCGAGCGTACCCTCTTGCTGGGGATGGATGGACAGCTCGACCGCCTCGGCAGCCTGGCCCCGGGCGTAAAGGTCACGCGCCGCCAGCATATGGCCCTCGACGATGGCGAGTTCGGCCAGATACGCGGCGTCGGCCGAGGCATTATCGGTGATCCCGGCCTCGCCCGCCTCGCCGCCCTGATCCTGAATAAGCCAAAGGTTTGGCGTCGCAAGCGTGACATGCGGAGTGATCTGGCTGGACAAGGCCGGACTGGCGGCGAGCGTGACGCTGGTGGCAATGGCACCCCAGCGGAAGGGTTGGGTCTGGCGAGGTGTCTTGGTCATGGCGGCCCTATAGGTGACTGTTATTGTCGGGTTTAGCGGGGCGACATTCGCCCGTCAAGATGGTTGAGTGTTTTACTTGGGAAATCTAGGCAGGCTCGACATGAAGCCAGACGCCACCTTCGGGCCGCAAGGTCAGGATCATCACGGGCTTTGGGGCGCGGCCCGGGATCAGGGCATATTTGAACCGGGCGAGAAGGGTGGCCAGGATGATCACGGCCTCTTGCAAGGCAAAGCTGGCCCCGATGCAGATGCGCGGCCCGTCGCCGAAGGGCAGATAGGAAAAGCGGGTCGGGGTGGACAGAAAGCGGTCGGGGTCAAAGGCATCGGGGTTGCGCCACAGGGCGTGGTGGCGGTGCAAGGCATAGATCGGCAGGATGATCGTGTCCTGCGGGCGCACCTCGCGGCCCAGAAGCGTGTCGGGCCTTTGCGCGGTGCGGGCCAGAAAGGCTGCCGGTGGGTAAAGGCGCAAGGCCTCGTCCACGATGCGGCGGATCAGGGGAAGGTTCGGGATGTCGGACGTGGTGGCGGCGCGGTCACCCAGGGCGGCTTGCGCTTCGGACCGGGCACGTTGTTGCACGGCCGGGTCAAATGCGCAGAGGTAAAGCGACCAGGCCAGGGTCAGGGCTGTGGTCTCGTGACCTGCCACGATGAAGGTCAAAAGGTTGTCGCGCAGCTCGTCCACCGTCATGCGGCGGCCCGAGGCCGGGTCCTCGCCCGCAATCAGCAGGTCCAGAAGATCGGGGATCGGATGGGCACCGGCGGCGCGGCGCTGCAGGATGGCACGGTCGGCGGTGGCCTTCATCTGCCGCATCGTGCTGCCCGAAAACATCCGGCCCAGACGCGGGACCCAGGGTGGTGCACCGATGATGTCCAGCACGGACAGGCGGGCGGACTGGCCGATATAATCCTCGATCGCGCGGTGGACCGAGGCGCGGTCAAACCCTCCGTCCGAACCCTTGGCACCCCCCGACAGGGTGACATCGGCGATCACGTCGAACGTGGCGGTGACCATCTCGTCAAAGGCGTCCACCGGCCCCTTGGCCGCGCCAAAGCGGGCGGCGGCCCGTTCGGCGGCGCCGGTCATCACCGGGGCCAGGGCCGCGATGTTGCGGTGACTGAACACCGGGGCGGCAGTGCGGCGCTGCCACAGCCATTCGGCCCCTTCGGCCACGAACATCGAATTGCCGATGGCCGGGCCCAGGATCAGCTTGGTCACGGTCGACTTGGGATAATCCTCGACCGCGTCGCGCAGGACATGGCGCAGCCCGTCAGGGTCCATCAGCATGTGCCAGCGTTTGCCCGTGGTGCCCGACAGGATGGGCGCGCGGGTGGCGATCTCGGGGATCAGTTCCAGCACATTGCGCCGCCCGGTGCGAAAGCTGCCCCAGATGCCCAGCGGTTTGACGCCAAGGGGGACGCGGACGGGATGGGTCATGCGGCGGTTCGCCTGGCAAGGGCCAGGATGCCCAGGCCGATGGTCACGCCGCCGCCGACCAGGAAGGGCAGGGCATAGCCGCCCAACGTGACCAGGACCGCGCCGGCAAAGGGGGCGGTTGACATGGCGCAGGTGGTAACGGCCTCGTTCAGGCTGGTGACCCGACCGATGCGGTCGGCTGGGACGGTGTTTTGCAAGACCAGGGCCAGAGGGATGTAGGTCATCGCACTGCTCAGACCGAGGGCAAAGAAGATGGCCAGAAGCCCGGTCCGGCCGGAAAATTCGCGGGCAAGGCCGCTCATCCCTAGAAGAACGGCGAAAGCGCCGCCCAGGATCAAGCCCGCAGCGGCCCATAGGATCGGGCGTGGCAGCGATCTGGCCAGGCCAAAGCCCAGGGCACCGACAAGGCCGCCCGCCCCCACGGCGGACAGCGCCAGGCCCAGATCGGTCTGGGTCAGCCCGATCTGGGCCAGAAGCGGTGCCAAATAGGTGTCATACAGGAACATGGCGAAGAATCCCGCGCCTGACAGCGCGATGGCGAGCCGCAAAAGCGGCAGGGTCCAGGCCTCGGTCAAGCCGGCGCGAACATCGGTCAGAAGGCCAGGTCTGGGGCCGGCAGGGGCGGCCGGGCGCGGCACGGTACCAAGGCGCAGGCCCAAAAGGGCCGCGGCAAAGGACAAGAGCGCATTGATCAAGAACAGATCGCTGGGCGAGATCAGGGCCAGGAGCCCGCCGCCTATGGCGGGGGACAGGACTTTGGACGCCTCGTTGATCGCCTGGCTCAGGCCATTGGCGCTGGTGCGGTCGGCCGCGGTGGACAGGGCTTGCAGGGCGGCCTGTTTGGCGGGGGTGAAAAAGCAGTCCAACGCGCTGCGCAGAGCGACCAGAGCCACAAGAACCTGCCAGTTCGGGGCCAGGAACAACAAGGCGGTGGCGATGCAGCGGCCCAGATCGCTGGCCACCAGGACAGGGCGGATGGGCAGACGGTCCACGATGGCCCCGGCAAAGGGGCCAAGCAGAAGATAAGGCAGCGCCATGGCGGCGGCCAGCAGGGCATAGACTGGTGGAGCGACCTGCCAGACAAAGGCCAAAAGCGTGCCGATGGCGACAAAATCCAGCCAATCGGCAAAATCGGCGGGCAATTGCGCGGCCAGCAGGCGGCGCAGGGCGGGATTTCGCAGCGCGGGCGGCAGTCTTTTCATGGCCATGGCTTGGCAGAATGCTGCCCCGAGGGCAATTGCCCCAGCCTGAAATCCTTGCCTTGGTTGCACCGGGCCCACGCAAGGGCTATGTCAGGCGCCATGGGGCGCGGGGCCCTGGTGGAGTGGCGCGATGACGGGACTGCGTGCTGTTGTTCTGAGCCTGAGTTTGGCATTTCTGGCCGCCTGCGAAGGCAATGACCTCAAGAAGCCGCCGGCACCGTTGGGGGATTTCGTGATGGGCCACAACATCACGGTGGC
>JAYSWK010000225.1:0-4826 GCA_043718085.1 Rhodobacterales bacterium | reverse complement strand
GCGAGCCATCGGTGGCCACGACCTGCGTCGGCACACCCGTGTCGATCCAGAACGCGGTGGCGGTGGCCCCGTTGATGATGCGCAGGCGCATCGGGCCGGGCGACACCTCGATCACCTCGGGGTCGTCCAGCGTGCGATCATTGGCCAGATAGGCGTCATAGGCCACGTCATTGGCATGGGTCATGCCGGGCATGGCCGTCATCGTGCCGTCATCCATCGTCATCGTGGCCATGTCGGCCATGTCATGCATCTTTGTGCCGCCAAGCTCTTTGAAAATCTCTTGCGGGCTGCGAAAGGCAAAGTCGTGCAGCATCACCACGGCTTCGGGCAGGGTCGCATCCGCTTCGCGCGTCACCATCGGGGCGGCCAGCAGTTGCTGCTCGCTCAAACTGTGGGAATGCATCCAGTGGGTGCCGGGCGTCAGGGCAAAATCATAGATGTCCAATGTGCCATCAGCCTGCACCCCGCCACCGGGCCGGGTGCGGTCCTGATCTGCCGGGGCCAGAACCTGACCGTGCCAATGCAGGATCAGATCGGCGCCCGATGCGTTCAGAACCTCGCCGGTAAAACGATCGCCCGCTGTCGCGATCAGGCCGTTGCCGCCCATGGCGTTGGTGATGCCAAAGACGGTGGCGGCGCGGCCCAGAACCTCGATCTGACGCGAGGCGACGGTCAGAATCGGTGAGGCCGCAAGGCTGGGGCGCGGCAGGGCCAGTGCGGCCGAGGCCGCCAGAAAGCTGCGGCGCGTCAGCATGATCTATTCGGTAAGCAGAAGGTAATGCGCCGGTGACGCGCCGACATTGGTGACGGTAACCTGAACATCGCCATTCTCCACCAAGGCGAAGCCGCAAAATGCGGCATCCGCGTTGCCCTTGTCCAGACAGATATGGGTATCACCGGGGCCGGTGACAAGAAGGTCAAGATTGCTTTCGCCCTGCCCCAGGATGGCCAGTTCGCTGTGCCCGCCGCCGAAGAAGGCCAAGGTCCAGACCTGGGTCTTGCCCGGCGCCAGGGTCGCAGAGGTCGCGGCAATGCCATGGGGATGGGGTGGCACTTCGCGGGTCAGCATGTCGATCAGATCGCTGTAGTTCTGGCCGGCATCCAGTTGGCGCGCGCGATCAAGCAGCGCGGTATCGTCCTGCGCCGCCAGGGGCAGCGGCGCGGCCAGGGCCGGGTCGGGCTGGCGGGCGGTGTCCGTCAGATGCAGCCCATGCAGGATGCGCACGGCGCTCAGCACCAAAAGCGGGTCCTTTTGTCCCGCGCCAAGTGCGGCAAGCTGATGGGCTTGCAGATACAGCGCCACCGCTCCGGGGGTCTCGGCCAGGACAGGGTCCAGAACGGGCCTGTCATCAGCCAGGGCCGGGGAGGAAATCAGCAGAAGAAGGGCAAGACAGCGCATGATCGGCTTTCGCTTGGAACTGACATCAGGTTATCTGGCCAGAACGGGGAGATCACAAGATGCAGTGGCGCGAAATCCTGGAACGGCTGATGGCCTTTGATACGGTCTCGGCCCGGCCCAACATGGCGCTGATGACCTATGTCCGCGATCTTCTGGCCGGTGCCGGGGTGGACAGCGTGTTGATCCCCGATGCCACGGGCGGCAAGGCCAATCTTTACGCCAGCACCGGACCTGCAACGGGGGGCGGCGTGATGCTGTCCGGTCATACCGATGTCGTCCCGGTCGAGGGCCAGGCCTGGACCCACCCGCCCTTTGCCCTGACCGAAGCAGATGGCCGCCTTTATGGGCGCGGGGCGGCGGATATGAAGGGATTTGTCGCCGCCGCCATTGCCTGCATGATCGTGGCAGCAGGGCGGCCCCTGAAAGTGCCGCTGCACCTGGCCCTGTCCTATGACGAAGAGATCGGCTGCATGGGCGTGCGGTCCATGATCGACATGCTGCAGGGCGCGCCCGTCAAGCCGCGCTTTTGCATCGTGGGCGAACCCAGCCTGATGCAGGTGGCCACGGGTCACAAGGGCAAGGTGGCCCTGCGGGCGACCTGCACGGGGCGCGAGGGCCATTCCGCCTTGGCCCCCATGGCGTTGAATGCGCTGCATCTGGCGGTGGATTTCGTGACTGCGGTGCGGGATCTGCAGGCCAGGGTGGCCGCCACGGGCCTGAAAGATGGCGACTATGACGTGCCCTATACCACCTTGCATGTCGGAAAGCTGAATGGCGGGGTTCAGGTCAATATCGTGCCCAACCATGCCGTGGTGGATTTCGAGATCCGCTCGCTGGCCGGTGAGGATACCGACGGCCTGATCACCGCCCTGCAGGACGCCGCCGAAGCGATTTGCGCGCCCCTGCGGGCCGATTTCCCCGAGGCCGCAATCCGGGTCGAACGGCTGTGGGATTACCCCGGCCTTGGCACGCCTTCGGATGCGGCGGTGGTCAATTTCGTCAAGGGCCTGACCGGGGCAAATGGCACGATGAAAGTGGCTTTCGGCACCGAAGGCGGGCTTTTCGACGCGCGCCTTGGCATTCCCACGGTGATCTGCGGGCCGGGCTCGATGGCGCAGGGACACAAGCCGGATGAATATGTGACCGTCGAACAGATGGCCCGGTGCGAGGCCATGCTGGCAGCATTGGTCGCACGCTGCGAGGCAGGATTTTAGGGGGCGGACATGTCGGGCATGGCAGATTACATCGTTGTTGGTGCGGGGTCTGCCGGGGCCGTTGTGGCGGCGCGTCTGGCCGAGGCCGGTGCACAGGTCACCCTGATCGAGGCGGGGGCCAAGGCCGATCAGATCGCCGTCCGGGTGCCGGGGCTATACGCCAGCTTGATGGATACTGAACTTGACTGGGGGTTTCGCACCGTCCCGCAGCCCGAACTGAACAACCGCCGCATCTTTCTGACCCGAGGGCGCGGTCTGGGGGGCACCAGTCTGATGAATGCCATGGTCTATATGCGCGGCAATCGCGGCGACTATGACCATTGGCGCGATCTGGGCAATGCGGGCTGGGGCTATGACGATGTGCTGCCGCTGTTCACCAGGGTCGAAGGCAACCGGCGTCATGGCGGCCCCTATCACGGCACGGATGGCCCGCTGATCGTGTCAGACCAGCCCAATCGCAACCCGATGACGGCGATGTTTCTAGAGGCTTGCGCGCTGAACCAGATGCGCTGGAACGACGATGTGAACGGCCAGACCCAGGAAGGCTATGGCTATTTCCAGATGACCGCCGACGAAAAGGGCCGCTGCCACACCGACCGCGCCTTTCTGGACCCGGTCAAGGGGCGGACAAATCTGACCATCGTGACCAATGCCCTGGTGACACGGGTCATCGTCGAAAAGGGCCGGGCGCGGGGCGTGGAATATGTCAGCGGCTCGCAGGGGCACCGCGCTTTCGCAGGCGAAGTCATCCTGTGTGGCGGCGCGCTGAATTCACCGCATCTTCTGATGCTGTCCGGGGTCGGTCCCGCCGCGCATATGGCGGAATATGGCATCGCCACCCAGGTCGACCTGCCCGGCGTCGGCCAGAACCTGCATGACCATCTGAACGTGGGCTACCGCTGCCAGATCGAGGCCCCCCTGACCGGCTATGGCCAAAGCGCCGCCGAGGTCGAGGCCGCGACACAGGCTTTTCTGGCTGACGGCAGCGGCATCTTCGCCTCCAACCTGTGCGAGGCCGGGGCGTTTCTGCGCTGCGACCCCACCGATCCCTACCCGGATGTGCAGGTGCATTTCGAACCCGATTTCGGCCCGGACCGCAATGACGGCTCGGTTGCCGACCGCCATGGGTTTTGCATGTGGATCAACGTCTCGCGCCCCAAAAGCCGGGGCGAGATCCGCCTGCGGTCAGCCGATCCCTATGACAAGCCCGCCGTCGACCCGCGCTATCTGACCGACCGGCGCGATCTGGACCTTACCATTGATGCGGTCCTTGCCTGCCGTCAGATCGGCACCTCGGCCCCCTTCCAGAAGATCGGCGTGCGCGAGATCTGGCCGGGCGAAGCCGTGCGAACCCGAGGTGATGTCGATGCCTTTGTCCGCCAGATGGCCACGACAATCTGGCACCCCTGCGGCAGTTGCAAGATGGGCGTGGACGAGATGGCTGTGGTGGACCCCACTTTGCGGGTGCGTGGGGTCGAGGGGCTGAGGGTGGCCGATGCCTCGATCATGCCCAGCGTAGTCAGTGGCAACACCAATGCGACCTGCATCATGATCGGCCAGAAGGCCGCCGAAATGATATTGAAGGAGGCAAGATGATCCAGGGCAATTGCCACTGCGGGCAGGTCCATTGGCGCTGTGACGCCACGCCCCTGTCCGCCACGGCCTGCAACTGCACGCTCTGCCGCCGCTACGGCGTGCTTTGGGTCTATGATCACGAAGGCGAAGGCATCCATGTCGCCGGGCCGACCACGGCCTATGTCTGGGGCGACAAAAGCCAGGGCTTTCATTTCTGCGCCAATTGCGGCTGTGTCGCCTATTGGCGGGCGCTGACCCCCGGCCCGGATGGCCGCCGCCGCATCGCCGCCAACCTGCGTCTGGCCGAACCCGAAGCGGTGGCCGCCATTCCGCTGGATCATTTCGACGGACTGGTCACCTTCGAGGATCTGGGCCAGGACGGCCGCTGCGTGCGCGACATCTGGTTTTGACACCCGGCGCCGGACATAGAGCGGGATGAGGTTTCATGGAAACAAACTCATCGAAATGCGCGTTCGAGCGAATGCGAGAGGCAGCGTTTTTCGATTCCAAGCAAACTCATCCCGCTTTAAAGCCTGTCCGGTTCCAATTGAATCGAAAATCGCTGCCTCTCGCCACGGCTCGAACGCGTTTTTCGATCAGAGTGATGCCACGTGAACCAGACAGGCTCTAACCCGGCA
>JAYSWK010000224.1:0-1910 GCA_043718085.1 Rhodobacterales bacterium | reverse complement strand
GTCACTTCCGCATCGATGGTCTGCAAACCTTTGGGCAGCGCGGACGAGACGCTGTAAACAGCATCCGCGCGCCAAATGCCACCCTCTTCGTCGGTATTGGTGCGGATATGGCGCAAGAAACCGCCCCCTTGTTTTTGGGCGTACCCTGCCGCCACGCAGCGGGTGTAATCCTCGATCGCGCTGGCGTCTTTGGCGCCTTTCAGGCTGACGCGGAAGGCCACCAGATCATCCCCCAGCGCCTCAACTTTCGCGCCCAGATAGGTCGGAGCCTTGACGGCACTGTCCGGTCCCTGACCCGCACAAGCCGCCAGACCGGCAAGCGAGCCGGTCAGCAACATGCGGCTGGTCAGGGTGCCTGCGTGCATCGCCTACTCAGCCGCCATCGGGGTCGCGGCCCGCGCCTTGGCCAAAGCCGCCAGTTCGCCCATCAGGCCTGAGGCGCGCGCCACGGCGTTGGTCAGGTAGAACTCGCGGACCGCATTGCGGAAATCAGCCTTGGCCGGGGCTTTCAGCGGCAGCGCCTGCCAGTCGTTCACCGGCACCGCGTCAATCGCGCCAAGATGCGGATGCGCCGCGACCAGCGCCTGACGCAGGGCGGCCATACTGTCCCACGGCTGCGTGGCGCCGATTTCAGCCGACAACGCCCGCAGGATCGCCCAGTTTTCCTTGGCCTCGCCCGGTGCAAACCCGGCCCGCATCGCCAGTTGCGGACGGCCTTCGGTGTTGACGAACAACCCGCTTTCTTCGGTCCAGGCGGCGGCAGGCAGGATGATGTCGGCCCGCATCGCCCCCCGGTCGCCGTGGCTGCCCTGATAGATCACGAAAGGGCCGGCCGCGATCTCGACCTCATCGGCCCCCAGGTTATAGATCACCTCGGCGCCCTCGGTGGCCGCCGACAATCCACCCGTCGTCACCGCCCCCACATCCATCGCGCCAACGCGCGAAGCCGCCGTGTGCAGGATCAGCAGTTTCGCGCCCATGATATCGCAGTGCTTCATGGCAAGGGCCAGAACCGCCTCGCCGTCCGCCTCGTTGATGGCCCCCTGACCGACGATCACCACGCCAGGTTGGCCGTCCGGTCCTTCCGCCTCGGCCAGCTTGACCAACGCCGCAAGCGCCGCCCGGTCGGTGCCGAAATGGTGGTAATCATAGGTCAGATCAGCCGCAGGACCGATCAGTCCGACCGTCGCACCCTTGGTCCAGGCCTTGCGGATGCGGGCGTTCAGCACCGGGGCCTCGACGCGCGGATTGCTGCCGATCAGCAAAATGCCCTTGGCACCGTCGATGTCCTCAATCCGCGCCGTGCCGACATAGGCCGACCGGTTGCCCTCGGGCAGCTTTGCGCCATCGGTGCGGCATTCGACATGGCCGCCCTGCGCCTCGATCAGCTGCTTCAGCGCAAACGCCGCCTCGACCGGGGCCAGATCGCCGACCAGACCGGCGAGCTTCTTGCCCTTCATCGCCTTGGCAGCAGCGGCCAAAGCCTCGGCCCAGCTGGCTTTGCGCAATTTTCCACCTTCACGGATGTAAGGCACATCCAGCCGCTGGCGCCGCAACCCGTCCCAGACAAAGCGGGTCTTGTCGGAAATCCATTCCTCGTTCACGCCGTCATGGTTGCGGGGCAGGATCCGCATGACTTCGCGGCCCTTGGTATCCACCCTTATATTGCTGCCCAAAGCGTCCATCACGTCGATGGTTTCGGTCTTGGTCAACTCCCACGGCCGGGCGGTGAAGGCGTAAGGCTTCGAGGTCAGCGCCCCCACCGGGCAAAGGTCGATGATATTGCCCTGCAGGTTGCTGTCCAGCGTCTGGTTGAGGTAACTGGTGATCTCAGAATCCTCGCCACGCCCGGTCTGGCCCATCTGGGTGATCCCGGCGACTTCGGTGGTGAAGCGCACGCAGCGGGTGCA
>JAYSWK010000223.1:0-4831 GCA_043718085.1 Rhodobacterales bacterium | reverse complement strand
ACCACTGCCCCGGCCCAACGCCAGACGCCCGGACCCTTTGCCCTGGCCGCTGCCCTTGACCGGATGCGCATGGGGGCAAATCTGGGGGTCGAGGATCTTTCGCGCCTGATCGCCGCCGCTGAAGGTATTGCCGCGGCACAGAACCTTGGCCCCCTGACCGCTGCCAGTGTCATGTCGTGCAATCTGACCACCCTGGCCCCGACCACCACACTGACAGAAGCCGCCCAGATTTTCCGCACCACGGGCTTTCGCCACCTGCCCCTGGTGGGTGGCAACCGCTTTCTGGGTCTTGTGCCGCAGACGGCGCTGCTTGCCCCGCTGCCGGACCTTCCCCTGACCGCGCTGGCCGAAACCCCGCGCAGCGTTTCCTCCTCTGCCAGTCTTGCCGATCTTGTCACCTTGCTGGCCGCAGGCGAACAGATCTGCATTCCTGTGACCGAAGGCGCGGCGATCGTCGGCCTGATCACCCGCACCGACCTGTTGGCCGCCCTGTCCCACGGCCCGATCCAGAGGCAAACATGACCGTTTATGACACGCTCCACGCCCAATGCGCCGCCCTTGGCACGCGGCTTTTCACCGTCTCCATTCTGGACATCGCGCAAGGTGTCGCGCGCCGCGCCCATACCTCCCATCCGGTCGAATACCCGGTCTCGGGCACAAAGCCCTTGACCCGTGACGGCTGGTATGACTTTTGCATCGCGGGCCAGCAGACCTTTGTCGCCAATACTGCCCCCGAATTCGCCCGCTACTTCTTTGACCATGCGCTGATCACCTCGCTGGGCCTTGGCTCCTGCATCAACGTGCCGATTGTGACTGCGGGTCATGTTCTGGGAACGGTCAACCTTTTGGCCGAAGAACAGCACTTCACCCCCGAAAAGCTGGCCGCCTATCATGCCCTGATCGCCGCCCAACATGATGCGTTGGTCGTCGAAATGGCAAAAGGCTAGGCCCATGAAACAAACCAGGGTCCAAAGCACTGATGGGCTGAACCTGGCGGTTTACGAGGCGGGCAACCCGGACGGGCCTGCCATCCTGTTCCTGCACGGCTTCAACCAGTCGGCCCTGTGCTGGCATCTGCAGACAGAGGACCGCGACCTGCGCGCCCGGTTCCGCATGGTCGCCTATGACATTCGCGGTCATGGTGCCTCGGATCAGCCCGAGGATATGGCGCGCTATGCCAATGACGCCGATTTCGCTGCCGACACCCATGCCGTGATCACCGCGCTGGGTTTGCAACGTCCCGTTCTGGTCGCCTGGTCCTATGCCGGGCGCCTGGTCAGTGACTATGTCCGCCGCCACGGCACCACAGCCATCGCAGGGATCAACTATGTCGGCGCTCGCCTAGACAGCGACCCCGCCTTCAACGGCCCCGGCACCGCCCATTTCCGCGACATGCTGCGCGGCGATCTGGAGCGCGAGATTGTCGCCGTTGACAACTTTCTGCGCGCCTGCTTCTTCCTGCCGCCACCCGAAAAGCATCTCAAGCAGGCGCGATATTACAACATGCGCGTGCCCCCCCGGATCCGCCGCGCCCACCTGACCCGCCCGGCCGACGATGGTGCGGTTCTGGCGACGCTGGATGTGCCCGTGCTCTTGACCCAAGGCTCGCGCGACAATCTGGTCCTGCCCGGCCTGGCACAGGCCCGCGCCAAGGTCATCCCCGGCGCCATGCTGTCGGTCTATCACGGCGTGGGCCATATGCCCTTTGCCGAGGATATTCCCCGCTTCAACCGCGAACTTTCCGACTTTGTTCTGCGGTGTTCCGGCAGGAAGGGTTGAGAAATCAGTTGCCAAACCCTTGGCACTGTCTAATTTGATCATATGACCGCGCAAAGCGGCAATGCCCGAACCGGGCGCACAAAAGGGAGGATTGTCATGAAGACCATGAAACTGCTGGGCACATCCGTGCTGGCCTTTGCCCTGGCCACGGGGCCGCTGCTGGCCCAGGTTACGGCCATTGGCGATGGCGAAGGGGCGCTGAACATCGTCGCTTGGCCGGGCTATGTAGAACGCGGCGAAAGCGATGCGGCCTATGACTGGGTGACCAAGTTCGAAGCGGCCTCGGGCTGCATGGTCAGCGTCAAGACGGCCAATACATCGGATGAAATGGTCGCGCTGATGAACGAGGGCGGGTTTGACCTGGTCACCGCCTCGGGCGATGCCAGCTTGCGTCTGGTGGCGGGCAAGCGTGTGCAGGCCATCAACACCGATCTGATCCCGTCCTGGGGCAAGGTTGATGCCCGGATGAAGGACGGCGGATGGTTCACCGTGGACGGCGTGCACTACGGCGTGCCCTATCAATGGGGCCCGAACGTGTTGATGTACAACACCAACACCTTCCCGACACCGCCCGATTCGTGGAACGTCGTGTTTGAAAAGATGGACCTGCCCGACGGCAAGTCGAACGAGGGCCGGGTGCAGGCCTATGACGGGCCGATCCACATTGCCGATGCGGCGCTTTACCTGATGTCGCACAATCCGGATCTGAAGATCACCTCGCCTTATGAGCTGAACGAGGATCAGTACAAGGCGGCACTGGACGTTTTGCGCGTGCAGCGCACACTGGTCGGCCGCTACTGGCATGATGCGATGATCCAGGTCGATGACTTCAAGAACGAAGGCATCGTGGCCTCGGGATCGTGGCCGTTCCAGGTGGGGATGCTGATGGCCGACAGCCAGCCGATTTCCTCGACCGTGCCGAAAGAAGGGGCGACGGGCTGGGCGGATACGACGATGCTGGCCGCCGATGCCGCCCATCCGAACTGCGCCTACAAGTGGATGGAGCATACCCTGTCGTCGAACCTGCAAAGCGATCTTTCGGTCTGGTTCGGCTCGGTGCCCGTCGTGCCGGAGGCCTGCACTGACGCGTCGGGCATGCAAACCGGCGACGGCTGCAAGGCCAATGGGTTCGAGGATTTTGACAAGATCCACTTCTGGACCACGCCCACCGCGAACTGCGCCCAGGGTGAAGGGGCCTGCGTGCCCTATTATCGCTGGGTCAGTGACTATATCGCCGTGATCGGCGGGCGCTGACCAAGATGGGCAAACCGCCTTTTTCCCGACGGGAAAAAGGCGGACTGCCCATCCTACCCAAGCCGGGCCAGGGTGAACCCGGCCCGGCGTCCCTGCTGGAAATGATCCCATGACCCCTGCCGTCGAATTTCGCGCCGTGTCCCGCAGCTTCGGCCCGGTCAAGGCCGTTGACGCCGTCGACCTGACCATCGCCGAAGGCGCCTTTTTCGCGATGCTCGGCCCCTCTGGTTCGGGCAAGACCACCTGTCTGCGGCTGATCTCGGGCTTTGAAAAGCCGACCGCCGGCCAGGTCCGGATTTTTGGCGAGGATGTCTCGGATGTCCCGCCCCATCTGCGGCAGGTCAACACGGTCTTTCAGGATTATGCGCTGTTTCCCCATCTGACCGTGCGCGACAACGTGGCCTATGGGTTGATGGTCAAGGGCATGGGCCGCACCGCCCGTTACGCCAGGGCCGAGGAGATGCTGGCCCTGGTCCATCTGGATGATTACGGCGCCCGCAAACCCTCGCAGCTGTCGGGCGGCCAGCGCCAGCGCGTCGCCCTTGCCCGCGCCCTGGTCAACGAACCCCGGGTCCTCTTGCTGGATGAACCCCTGGGCGCGCTGGATCTGAAACTGCGCGAAGCGATGCAGGACGAGCTGAAAAGCCTGCAAAAGCGGCTTGGCATCACCTTTGTCTTCGTGACCCATGATCAGGGCGAGGCCCTGTCGATGGCCGACAGCCTGGCCGTGTTCAACCAGGGCCGCATCGCCCAGATCGGCACCCCGGCCGAGGTCTATGCCCGCCCCTGTACCCGCTTTGTCGCCGATTTCGTAGGCTCTTCCAACGTGCTGCCCCCCGTGCTGACCCGGGCGCTGGGCGGCCCCGCCCGCTGGTCATCATTGCGCCCCGAGGCATTGCACCTTGCCCCATCCGGTCCTTTGCCCGGCCCCTTGAGCGGCCCTTTGACCTCGCAACGCTATCTTGGCGCCGGGACCCGCGTCACCATCACCACCCAAGGCTGCGAAGTCGCGGCCTTTCTGCCCTCGGGCACCCCGGTGCCCGAACCCGGCCAAAGACTGTCCTTCACCTTCGATCCCGCCGCCCTGCATGTGATGGACGAAGCCTGATGCCCGGCCCCCAGATCCACCGCAGGACGCTCCGCGGGGAGTATTTTTGCCAGGCTGAAGCCCGTCATGTGACCCTGACCCGAGGTCACGTCCTGAAAGCATTCCGGCCGTGACCCGGGCCATCATCGCCCCGCGTGGCCTTGCCGACCGGCTGACCACCCTGTTCTGGCGTCGCCCGCGCCTTTTGCTGGCACTTCTTGTCGCCCCGCCTTTATTGTGGCTTGGCGTCGTTTATCTGGGCTCGCTGGCAGCCCTTTTGTGGCAAAGCTTCTATTCGATCGACGAGTTCTCGGGTCTGGTTGTCCGCGAGTTCACGCTGAAAACCTATGGCGAACTTTTGCGCCCCGCCAATGCCGATGTCATCCTGCGCACGCTTTTGATGGCCCTGGCCGTCACATGCGCCTCGGGGATCCTGGCATTTCCCGTCGCCTATTTCGCCGCCCGTTTTGCCCGTGGCCGCTGGAAGGCAGCCTTCTATCTGGGGATCATGCTGCCCTTGTGGTCGTCCTATCTGGTGAAAGTCTATGCCTGGAAGCTGATCCTTGCCAAGGAAGGCATCCTGACCTGGGCCGCCACGGCGACCCATACCGACTGGATCGTGACTGCCGCCTTGTCCCTGCCCGGCGTGGGTGGCAATTCGCTGTCCACCTCTTTCATCGGCACCTTCCTGACCTTCACCTATGTCTGGCT
>JAYSWK010000222.1:0-12305 GCA_043718085.1 Rhodobacterales bacterium | reverse complement strand
CGGCAGAAGGTTGGGGGCGGGAACCTCGGCGTAGCTGTCGTTCAACCCGGAAAGGCGGTTTTCCCAATCGGTGACCCGCAGGGCAAACTGGGCATCGCGGCCCAGGCGGGTTTCCACGGCGGTGCGTTCGGCAAGATCAAGAAGGCCGGACACATATTCGGCGGCCAGGAGATCGTCGTCGTCCTGCGGGCGGAAGTCATGCTCGGTCATCCCATGCACTCCTTCAGCTTGAGAAGGCTGCGGCGAAGCCAGGTGCGCATCGTGTTCAAGGGCACGTCATGCGAAGTGGCGAGATCGGCATAGGACAGGCCGCCCAGATAGGCGCCGCGCAGGGCGGCGGCCTTGTCGGGTTCCAACGTGTCAAAGCAATCGGCTATGCGGCGCGCCTCGCCGGTGGCGATCAGCCGGGTTTCGGCGCGGGGTGCGGTGTCGGCCACGGCGGCCATCGCGTCATCGTCATGGGTATGGTCGGCGCGTTGGCGAAGGTGGTCGATGGCCAGGTTGCGGGTCAGGGCAATCAGCCAGGTCATGCCACGGCCCTTGGCCGCGTCGAAACGCGCCGCCTTGAGCCAGACCCTGGTGAACACTTCCTGCAACGCATCCTCCGATTCGGCGCGGTTGTTGAGGATACGCAGAAGAACGCCCATAAGTTTCGAAGAGCTGACGGAATACAGCTTGCGGAACGCCGCGCGGTCCTGCGCGGCGATCTGAAGAAGAAGGTCAGCGATCGGGTCATCCATCCGGTCAGGGTAATCGGTTGGGGGCCAAGGTCAAGAAGAATGGCTCCAAAGGGCCAGATTTTGGGGCATGTCCAAGTTTTGGACATGCAGTTTTCATGCATATTTTCAAGCACTTACCTATTTTTGTTAACCAAAACGAAAGGTTTGACACAAGGCCAGTTGGCCCGCATCAGCCCTGATCCGGCCCGCGCCGCCGCCGCCGTCCGCCGTCGGTCCCCGCACCATTGGCGTTGAAACTGCCATGCGGCAGGTTGGCCACGCCGACAAGATGGGGGAAGCTGTCGGTCGCGTGGGGAATGGCGGTCGCATTGACGAAATGTTCTTGGAAGCGCGGCTCGATGGCGGTTTCGACCTTGTGGATGTGGTGCACCGTCTCTTCGATCTGGTTGCGCGCCGCGACATTGCACAAGGCGATCCGCGCCCCGGTGCCGGCGGCATTACCGGCCGAGGTGACCTTGGCGAGCGCGGCATCCGGGATCATGCCCAGCACCATCGCATGTTTGGGGCTGATATGGGCGCCAAAGGCCCCGGCCAAGGTCACGCGGTCAACTTTGTCGATGCCCATTTCATCCATCAACAGACGTGCGCCCGCATAGAGCGCGGCCTTGGCAAGCTGAATGGCGCGAATGTCGCCCTGGGTCACCAGGATGCGCGGGCCGCCTGTGGCGGTGCCGTCATGCAAAAGATAGCTGTGCGTGCGCCCTTCGCTGATCGCGCGACCCGTGCCGGTCTGTTCGGGTGAGCCAATGAGGCCCTGCTGATCGACGATGCCGCTCATCCGCATTTCGGCCACGGCTTCGATGATGCCAGAGCCGCAAATGCCGGTGACCAAAGCGTTATGGTCAAAGGCCGGGTCGTCGGACCAGATGTCCGAGCCGATGACACGGAAGCGCGGTTCCTTGGTGACGGGGTTGATTTCGACCCGTTCGATGGCACCGGGGGCGGCGCGCTGGCCGCTGGAAATCTGCGCCCCTTCAAAGGCGGGGCCGGTGGGCGAGGAGCAGGCCAGCACGCGGGTTTCATTGCCCAACAGGAGTTCGGCATTGGTGCCAACATCGACGATCAGGACCATGTCCTTGGACTTGTTCGGCTCTTCGGACAAAGCGACGGCGGCGCAATCGGCCCCGACATGGCCTGCGATGCAAGGCAGGACATAGACGCGGGCGGCGTGGTTGACGGCGGCAAGGTTCAGGTCGCGGGCGTCAAGGCTGAGGCTGGACGAGGTGGCCAAGGCAAAGGGCGCCTGACCCAGTTCGACCGGATCAATGCCAAGCAAGAGGTGATGCATGACCGGGTTGCAGACGAAAACCAGCTCATAGATCGATTTGGTGTCAACCTTGGCCTCTGTGCAGATCGACTGAATCAACCCGTTGATCGCGGTGCGCACGGCAGAGGTCATTTCGACATCGCCGCCGGGGTTCATCATGGCATAGGAAACGCGGGACATCAGGTCCTCGCCAAAGCGGATCTGCGGGTTCATCACGCCGGAGGAGGCCAGCACCGCGCCGTCCTGCAGATCGCAAAGGTGGGCCGCGATGGTGGTCGAGCCAAGGTCGATGGCCAGGCCCAGAAGCTTGCCCTCGTGATAGCCGGGCCAGATGTCCAAAATGCGGAAGCGCGCATCGTGGTTGCCCTTGTGGATCGCCACGGTGACTTTCCACGCGCCCTTGCGCAATGCCGGTTGCAACCGGCGCATCAGGGACAGTTCGGCGGCCACGCCTTCAACCTGCCATTGGTCCTTGAGCGCGCGGGCCAGACGTTCGAAATCGCCGGTAGGTTCGTGCATGTCAGGCTCGTCCACCTCGACATACAAAAGCCGGGTGGCCGGGTCCATGACGATGTCGCGCATGGTGGCCGATTTGCGGATCACCTGCTTGTGGACCTGGCTTTCGGGTGGCACGTCGATCACGACATCGCCCATCACCTTGGCCTGACAACCAAGGCGGCGGCCATCCAGCATGCCGCGGATGCGTTTGTACCGCGCTTCGACCTCGTTCCATTCGGTCAGGGCGCTGTTGTCGACGGTCACGCCATGTTTGGGAAATTCGCCGTAGCCCGGGCTGATCTGGCATTTGGAGCAGATGCCGCGTCCGCCACAGACACTGTCAAGATCGACACCCAATTGTCGCGCAGCGGTCAGGACCGGCGTGCCAAGGGCAAAGCGGCCGCGCTTGCCTGAGGGGGTGAAAATCACGAGGGCGTCTTGAGCATCGGACATGGGGGCCTCCAACCATGCCGTCTTTCTAGGGGGGGATCGGGTTTGTGCAAGGGCGGAATGCGGCACGCTTGGGTCTGACAGCGGCAGGCCCCGGCTTTTCAGGGGTTTCAAGGTGGCTTTTGATCCGTTACGGCTGGGCCATCATGATGGAAGTGCAGGATCTGAGCGTTGCGCGGGGCGGAATTGCGGTGCTGGAGGGCATCGGCTTTCGCCTGAGCGCGGGCGAGGTTCTGGTGCTGCGCGGGGCCAATGGGATCGGCAAGACGACGCTGTTGCGCACCCTGGCCGGGTTGCAGCCGGCAGTCAGTGGTGCGGTATTGGCTGCGGATATCGCCTATGCCGGCCATGCCGATGGGTTGAAGGCCGGTTTGACCGTGGCGGAAAACCTGGCCTTCTGGGCCGCCGTGAACGGAATGGCGGGGGTTGATGCCGCGCTGGAGGCGATGAACCTGAGCCGTTTGCGCCAAAGGCGGGCGGGCGATCTGTCGGCGGGGCAAAAGCGGCGGTTGGGTCTGGCGCGGCTATTGGTGACGGGGCGGGGCGTGTGGCTGTTGGATGAGCCTACGATTTCGCTGGATGCGGCCTCGGTTGCACTGTTCGGGACGGTTTTGCGCAGCCATTTGGCGCGGGGCGGGGCTGCGGTAATTGCGACTCACATCGATCTTGGCCTGCCGGAAGCCCGCGTGCTGGATCTGACGCCGTTCAAGGCCGGGGCGTCGCAGGGCGGTGCGTTTGATGGTGATTTCGCGTGATGGCGTTGTTGATCCGGGACGTAAGGCTTGCCATGCGCGCCGGGGGCGGGTTCGGTCTGGGGCTGGCATTTTTCCTGATGGTGGCTGTGCTTGTGCCGCTGGGCGTCGGCCCCGAACAGGAAATATTGCGCCGCATTGCGCCGGGTATTCTGTTTCTGGGTGCGTTGCTGGCCTGCCTTTTGTCGCTGGACCGCATCTTTGCGCTGGATTTCGAGGATGGGTCGCTGGACCTTCTGGCCACGGCGCCAATGCCAATGGAAGGGGTGGTGGCGGTCAAGTCGCTGGCGCATTGGCTGGTGACGGGACTGCCTTTGACGCTGATCTCGCCGGTGCTGGGGATGCTGATGAACCTGGCCCCGCCGGGCTATCTGTGGCTGGTGGTGGCGCTGGTTATGGGGTCGCCCGCGCTGTCGATCATCGGGGCCTTTGGCGCGGCACTGACGGTGGGATTGAAGCGGGGCGGGTTGCTTTTGAGTCTGCTTGTGCTGCCCATGTATGTGCCGACGCTGATCTTCGGCACCGAAGTGGTCAAGCGGGGCGCGGCGGGGCAGGCGGTGGGGACGCCGCTGTTGTTGTTGGCCGGCATCACGCTGGTGGCCGCGGCGATCCTGCCCTTTGCCGGTGCTGCGGCAATTCGCGCGAACCTGAAATGAGCGTTTGACGCTAGTGTGACTTGAAATTCAGCGGGCCAAAGGGCACCAAGCGCCATGTCGATCTGGGAATATGCCAATCCGAAGAAATTCATGCAGACCTCGGCCTGGGCGCTGCCCTGGGTGTCGGGGCTGGCGATTGCGCTTTTGGGCGTGGGGTTGATCTGGGGCTTTTTCTTTACGCCCGATGATTACAAGCAGGGTGCGACGGTCAAGATCATCTATCTGCATGTCCCCAGCGCCATGATGGGCGTGTCGGCCTGGTTCATGATGCTGGCCGGATCGCTGATCTGGCTGGTGCGGCGGCACCATGTCAGCGCCCTGGCGGCCAAGGCGGCAGCGCCGGTTGGATTGACCTTTACACTGATCGGCCTTGTCACCGGGGCCATCTGGGGCCAGCCGATGTGGGGGACCTGGTGGGCCTGGGACCCGAGGCTGACATCTTTTCTGATCCTGGGCCTGTTCTATCTGGGCTATATCGCCTTGTGGGAGGCGATCGAGGACCCCGACACGGCAGCGGATCTGACATCGGTTCTGTGCCTGGTCGGCTCGGTCTTTGCGTTTCTGTCGCGCTATGCGGTGATGTTCTGGAATCAGGGGCTGCATCAGGGCGCATCGCTGAGCGTGGACCGCGAACAGCATGTGTCCAACATCTATGCCTTTCCGCTGTGGACCTGCATCGCGGGGTTTGTGGTGTTGTTCGCGACCCTGGTGCTGCTGCGGACCCGGACCGAGATCCGGGGGCGGCGGATCAAGGCCCTTTTGGCACGGGAGCGGGTGGCATGATCCCTGATCTGGGAAAATATGCGGGCACGGTTCTGGGGGCCTATGGCGCGGCTTTGGCGCTGTTGGTGGCCCTGGTCGCCCTGACGCTGTGGCAGGGCGCGCGCGTCAAGCGCGCCTTGGAAGAGATCGAGGCACGGGCAAAAGGCGATGGTTAAGCCCTTGATGATCTTGCCGCCTGTGATTTTCGCAGGCTTGGCTTTGGCATTTTGGTTGGGCATGGAGCGGGGCGATCAGGCATTGCCTTCGACCATGGAGGGGCGCTTGGCGCCGCAGGTCAGTGTGACCCAGCTGGGCAGCGGCACGCCGATGACCCAGGCGGATCTGACGGGACCGGGGGTCAAGCTGGTGAACTTCTGGGCCAGTTGGTGCCAGCCGTGCCGGGTTGAACATCCCATGCTGGAAAAGCTGGCGGGCGAGGGTGTGGTGATCAACGGCGTCAACTACAAGGACAAGCCTGCGGATGCGCTGGGACTGTTGGCCGAACTTGGCAACCCCTATGCCAGGCTGGGGGCGGACAATGGACGGATGGCGCTGAACTGGGGGGTTTATGGCGTGCCGGAAACCTATGTGATCGACGGCAAGGGCGTCGTCGTGCTGCGCTGGGCGGGGCCGATCACCAAGGATGTGCTGGAAAACACCATTCGCCCGGCCATGGCGAAGGCGGCGGGCAACTGATCGGTGGGGGCGGGCCAGTGATCCAGACCATGCCGACGCAGCGCATCCTGCAAAACGCGGTGCGGCGCAGTCCGGCGCATGGTTTCATCTATCTGAACAATCCCAAGGTTGGCTGTTCGACGATCAAGACCAACCTGTGGGCCGGGGTGTGGGGTGCGCCGCCGGGGCGGCACGAGGATGTGCATGGGCTGGATGGGACGCCTTTTGTCAATGACCTGCCAGACCCCGAGGCGGTGCGCGGGGCTTTCATCTTTACCTTTGTGCGCAACCCGTTCCAGCGGCTGGTGTCGGCCTATCTGAACAAGGTGCAGGTGCGCAAGGACCGGGTCTGGCAGCGTTATGCCCTGCGGCGCGGCCTTGACCCCGAGGCCGAGGTCAGTTTCGACCGATTTGTCGAAATCGTCTGCAGTCACCTGCCCGAGGATAACGACCAGCACTGGCGGCCCCAGCATCTGAATGCGCTGTATCCGCTGGTCACGCCGAACCTGGTGGCCGATCTGGACAGCCTGGACGCCCTGTTGCCCGGCATATTGGCCCGGATTTTCGGGGCAGCGGCCCCGGTCGTGGCGCAGCGCCGATCCCATTCCACGGGGGCGCGGGTGTCGTGGCAAAGCCATTTCATCAGCCCCGAGACGCGGGCACGGGCCGAGACCTATTATACCGGGGACTGCGCGGCCTTTGGCTATGCCGGGGAGATTGACGGCAATCTGGGCGCGGTGCCGCCACGGTGGTCAGAGGGTGGGCATGACGGGTTGGCCCTGCTGGCGCGCTATCTGCAGGCGGGACCGGGGAGCACGGCCACGGCGCTGGGCGCCCTGGAGGTGGCCGATGGGGCAGGGGTGCTGGCCGACTGGGCGCTGAGCCAGCGGCTGCGGCGTCCGAAGGTGCACGAGGTCAGCCGCCACCGGTTGCTGCGCGACCATGGCGCAAGGATCGCGGGATCGGCCTATCTGCGGGCGGTGGTCGAAAAGCTGGGCAAGGGCGCGCGGGACTAAGCTGCGATGGTTTCAACCGGATCAAGGCATCCGATTGAACGCAAAGTGCTGTGTGCCCGCCCGCGCCGGTCGTCAGCCGCGCGCGCGGCGACCGCCACGGCGGCCTGACGTTGCAGCCGTCGCCGCTGCCGAGGCCTCGGCAAAGGTCATGCCGCCTTCAACCGCCTCGATCACCTTGGCAAAGCGGATCCATTCGCCGCCATTGGGATCATGGTCCATCAGGAAGTTGGCGGCGCGGATTGCTTCCATCTCGACCTGGCGGACCGGGTTCATGATGGCGGATGTCATGCCGGCCCCCATGGCCATGGGCAGGAAGGCCGCGTTGATGCCGTGGCGCGCCGGCAGGCCGAACGAGATGTTCGACGCACCGCAGGTCGTGTTGACGCCCAGTTCTTCGCGCAGGCGGCGCACCAGGGTGAAAACCTGCCGTGCGGCAGAGCCAAGCGCGCCCACCGGCATGACCAGCGGGTCAACCACGATGTCATGCGCCGGAATGCCGAAATCGGCGGCGCGTTCGACGATTTTCTTGGCGACGGCAAAGCGCACGTCGGGGTCTTGCGAGATGCCAGTGTCGTCGTTGGAAATGGCCACCACGGGGACGTTGTATTTCTTGACGAGCGGCAGGATGCGTTCCAGACGCTCTTCCTCGCCGGTGACCGAGTTCAGCAGCGGGCGGCCTTCGCAGGCCAGCAGCCCCGCCTCAAGCGCGCCAGGGACCGAGCTGTCGATGCACAGGGGCACATCGACGGTGGCCTGGATGATCTCGATCAGCGCCTTCATCAGCGGCGGTTCGGTGAAGTTGTTGTCGGCATAACGCGGGTCGGCAGCCATGCGGTTGGTAAAGACGGCGCCCGAGTTCACGTCAAGCACATTGGCCCCGCAAGCGACCTGTTCCAGCGCGTCACGGATGACGGTGTCGAAATTGTCCATCTCCAACTCGGCCGCCAGTTTCTTGCGCCCGGTGGGGTTGATGCGTTCACCGATCACGCAGAACGGCTCGTCAAAGCCGATGATGACAGTCTTGGTCTTTGATTCGATGACGGTCCGGGTCATGGTGTCAGGTCCTTATGCGTTGGCCGGAACGCCCGCGGCGCCGCCGTTTTCGGTGACCCAGGCGGCATTGGTCTTGATGCCACCAAGGGGGAAGAAATGCACCTGTTCGATGCCGAAATTCGGGTTCGCGGCCTTGTGGGCGGCCAGTTCGGTGACAAACTCGGTCGGCTCATAGGGCAGAAGAAGCTTTGTCACGTCCATCGCGCGTTTTTGCAAGACGCGCAAGGAGGCACCGACGCCGCAGGAGATGGCGAATTTGATCAGGGTTTGCAGTTTCGCGGGGCCTGCGACACCGATATGGATGGGCAGGGTGATGCCTTCGGCGGCCAGGCGGTTGGCCCAGGCGATCACGGGAGCGGCTTCGAAGCAGAACTGGGTGGCGATGGCCATTTTCGCATCCGAGCGATTGGCGAAATCATTCTTCCACTTCAGGGCTTGCAAAACGATCTTGTCGCCGCCGTCGCGGTCGATGTCCTTGTTGCCTTCGGGGTGGCCTGCGACATGCAGGCGGTCAAAGCCGTCGAACAGCCCGGTTTCGATCAGTTGCATCGAATTGTCGAAATCGCCTGCGGGGGTGCTGACGCCGCCGCCAAGAAGCAGGGCCTGCTTGACCCCGGCCTCGCCCTTGTACCGCGCGATCCAGTCGGCCAGCGTGGCCTTGTCGTGGATGATGCGGGCGGGGAAATGGGGCATGACGTCAAAACCTTCGCCCGCGATGCGCCTGGCGGTGGCGACCATGTCCTCGATCGGGGTGCCTTCGATATGGGCGATATAGACGCGGGTGCCGCGGGGCAGCAGGGCGCGGAAATCCTCGACCTTTTCGGCGGTGCGGGGCATGACCTCGATCGAATAGCCTTTCAAGAAGGTTTCGACCTCGGCGGAGGCGCCTGCGGCAGGGGTGGTGTCGCGGCGGAAATTGAACAGGGCCATGGGGGCCTCCTTTTAGCGGGCTGCGGCCCAGCCTTCGGCATTGATCAGGGTTTTCAGACGGTCGGTGTCATAGTCGGTTTCGATACGACCCGCCTCGGCAGCGGCGATCTGGGCCGGGTCGCCTTCGACCGTATAGGGCGGGGCTTTGCGCCACTCGGCGAGATAGGCGTCGGCATCCTTGGCGCCGATCTTCATGGCACAGCGGTCGATGGCCTGTTCAAAGCGTTCGGTCAGCTTGAACTTGGAACCCGTGCGCCCCTTGCCCACGATGATCTGGGCCGGGATGTCGCGCCAATAGACGATGGTAACTTCGGGCATGGTGATTCCTTGCAAGGCGGGCTGGGGTTGGTGTAGCGCCATTCCGCGACCCACGGTGTCGGTTTTCGACATAGCACGTCGCGGTTGCGACGGCCCACACGAGAACGGATGGGCCCCCGAGAACACTTGTGAAGCGGATGTATCGGCGCTAGCGTGGGGCCAACCACATATGGAGGGCGGCAATGGCGCCCGAGCGTCCCCGGGGGGAGGACGCGATCCCGCTTGCGGTCGAGCCATCCACGGATGGCGCGCGCCGGGCTGAACCGTCGGCCCCCCAATCGGCCGGGTCCATGCCGCTTTATGCGGCAGTGGATCTGGGAACAAATTCGTGCCGGATGCTGATTGCCCAACCCAAAGGCAGCCAGTTTCAGGTGATCGACAGCTTTTCCAAGACGGTGCAGCTTGGGGTTGGTCTGGAAGCGTCCGGGCGGCTTGGTCGTGCCTCGATGGGGCGGACGATCCAGGCGCTGCGCATCTGCCAGAAGAAGATCGAAAAGCACGGGGTCAAAAGGCTGCGGCTGGTGGCGACCGAGGCGTGCCGCAGGGCGCGCAACGGGCGGGATTTCATGCGCCAGATCAAGCGCGAAACCGGACTGACGGTCGAGATCATCCCGGCCGAGGAAGAGGCAAGGCTGGCCGTGATATCCTGCGCGCCTTTGGTCAATCGCAGCACCGAGCAATTGCTGGTGGTCGATATCGGCGGCGGGTCGACCGAACTGGTCTGGATCGATCTGAGCGCGGTCACGCCGGACGACCGGCCAAAGGCGATCATGCGGCTGCATGCGGGTTTTCAGGGGCAGGGGCCGCAGGATGCCCGGGTGGTGGACTGGATCTCGGTTCCGTTGGGGGTTGCCACGCTGAAGGATCAGTTTGGCGATGTCGAGGATGACGGGGCGCGGTTCGCGCTGATGAGCTGGTTCTTCGAGGAAAACCTGGCGGCCTTTTCGCCCTATAACGCCGCCCAACCCAGGGCCGGGTTCCAGATCATCGGGACATCGGGCACGGTTACCACGGTGGCGGCGTCATTTCTGGGTCTGAAACGCTATGACCGGGCCAAGGTGGATGGGCTGGTGATGACATCGGATCAGATCGGTTCCGTCATCCGGGAATATCTGTCGCTGGGGCCGGAAGGGCGGCGGACGGACCCGCGCATCGGACGCGACCGACATACGCTGATCATGTCCGGGGCGGCTATCCTTCAGGCGCTGATGCGGATATGGCCCACGGATCAGCTTTCCGTCGCGGACCGGGGTTTGCGCGAGGGGCTGTTATACGCGCAGATGAGCGCGGACGGGATTTTGGAAGACGGACCTTTCGCATGACCGAGAAGACTACATCTGGGCCCAAATCTTCGGGGCGCGGCCAGCGCGAGTTGCGCATCCGGGTCAAGACGGCCAAGGGGCGCAAGCTGAGTTCCACGCTTTGGCTGGAGCGGCAGTTGAACGACCCCTATGTCATCCGGGCCAAGAAGGAAGGCTACCGGGGCCGGGCGGCCTTCAAGATCCTGGAGCTGGACGACAAGTTCGAATTCCTGAAGCCGGGCGGGCGGGTGGTTGATTTAGGCTGCGCGCCGGGCGGGTGGTGTCAGGTTGCGGTCGCGCGGGTCAATGCGCTGGGCGAGAATGCGAAGAAACCTGTGGGCACGGTCCTGGGGGTGGATTTGCAGGTCGTGGAGCCCATCGCGGGCGCGCAGATCCATGTGCTGGATTTTCTGGCGGACGAGGCGGACGGGCTGGTCAAGGGATGGCTTGGCGGAAAGGCGGATGTGGTGATGTCCGACATGGCGGCGGCGGCGTCGGGACACAAGGGGACGGACCATTTGCGGATCATCGCTTTGTGCGAGGCGGCGGCGGAGTTTGCCTTTGACGTGCTGGAAGTCGGCGGAACGTTCGTGGCCAAGGTTCTGGCCGGTGGGGCCGAGGCCGAGTTGCAGGCCACATTGAAGCGGAACTTCGCCAAGGTCGCCAATGTGAAGCCCCCGGCAAGCCGGGCGGATTCGTCGGAAAAATTCGTGGTGGCCCAGGGGTTCCGGGGACGGATGGATGTCGTCAAGGGTGATGGCGAGGCGTGATGTCGTTCCGAAAGGCATCGTATTTTGGTGTTGTTTCACAAGGGATTGGCGATTTTCGTCAACCGGGTGGAAAGGTTTGCTGACGCGGCGTCAATCTGAGCTGGACGGTCCATGGAACGGGCAGTCGCATGAAGCGTCATGATCGCTTGTGGTCTTTTCCCGCCCAGGTTGCGCCTTGATCGCAGCGCGGAAACAATTCGATGACCCTGATCAGCAAAAAGGCGCCGAAGGGGCGCCTATTTCGCGTCAATTCGATGGATCGGGAATTTAGCCGTTCCAGGTGCGGACCGGGCCGCAATCCATATGGACGAAATTCGAGCGGTGATACTGGCCGACGCCGCCAGCCGAGCACACCTCGGCCGCGCGGGCCATCTGGCTGACCGAGCGCGATTTGAGCCGCAGGTCCGCCGCCATGCCCTTCATGTGCAGCGAATTGCGTGCCACACCGCGCGAATGTTCGCGCAGCATCGCATTGGTGGCGGGGGTGCGATAGCCCGACAAGAGCATATAGGGCTCGTTCACATCCAGAAGGTGATGGGTGGCGGCGATGATGTCCAGATTGGCCGGGTTCATCTTGAGGGCCTCATCAGCCCGCAGGTCGCGCATGAAGTGGTTGATTTCTTTCAGAACTTCCGGAATGTATTTGCCGTCGATCCAGTAGATCGCATCAAGGCTTTCCCCGGAGCGGCCCGAATACATCTTGACCCGGCGCACATCCCCCGCCCCGCGCAGAAGCCCGAAAGCGTTGGAATAGGTGGGCGCTGCGGCCACCATCCCCGCGGCAAACACGCCAAGCAAACCGCGCCGCGTGATTGAACCGGTGTTGGTATCTGTCATTCAGTAAGCCCGTCCCGTTTCAGTTTTCTACCGCATAGTCTGCGGCTTATCTGTCACTTCATCCCGAAAGTGCCTGAAACCTATGGCACAGGTCGTTGCGAAGCCAAAGAATTAATTGCCGGACCAATGGCCACCATGGCCCCGATAGGCAAAAAATTGCTGAACGCAAGGCAGGCCCGGCGGAAAAATGCACAATCGCGATTGGTTGCACCCGCGCAACAATGGCGGCAGTCGCGATGACGGTTGTGTGACAGCACGGGCAAGAACGGTCGCCGGCCCT
>JAYSWK010000221.1:0-1919 GCA_043718085.1 Rhodobacterales bacterium | reverse complement strand
GATATGGCAGGTGTTCAGCAGCACCATGTCGGCGTCTTCGATCACCTCGGTCGTGACATAGCCCTCGCCGCCCATGGCCTCGACCATGCGCTCGCTGTCATAGACATTCATCTGACAGCCATAGGTCTTGATAAACAGCTTCTTGGTCTCGGCCATACTCTCGCCCTTGCGATCAGTGCAGGCTTCTACACCGCGCCTCACCTCTGCGCAACGCCACCTCAGCTTTCAAAACGACCGGGCGCAGGATGAAGCCTCATTGAAGCCAGCTCATTCAGCCCGTCTTTCTCTTGCCGTCTTTCTCTTGCCGTCTTTCTCTTGCCGTATTTCCTACTCGGAACACCCAGCCCAATCCCTCTTGGCCTCCGGCTTGCGCCTCCAGCCAACGGGCCGGATGTCCAGCCACCGGCTGACCATCTGATCGGCCCGTGCCTAAACCGTCGAATCGGGTACCCGTTCCAGAGGTTTTCAGGCGACCCGGTCCGAACAGATGCTGATCTAGCGCCGCGGAAACGTCTCATATTGCGGCAATCCATCCTCGATCCGATAGTAATCGCCCTTGAACGCCACGAAATCATGCCGCACACCGCTGATCCCCGTCGCGCCGTCCAGCGCCCCGGCCAGCACCGACGTATAGGGCACCGCCGCCGCCTTCCAGAACAGCGTCGAGCCGCAATGCCGGCAAAACCCCCGGCTTGCCTCGGGCGAGGACTGATACCAACGGCCCAGACGGCTGACTCTTGGGGGATTCCCAAAGTGAGCGAACTCTGACTCAATGCTTCCTCAAGGGCAGGAGGCTGGCATGGCAGGGATTGCGATCACGCGGAGGGAACTTACGGCGTCGGAGTTGCGCGCGGCAGCGAGTAAGACGAGGGGCGCGCGGGCGGCGCGGCGGATGTTGGCGATTGCGCTGGTATTGGAGGGCATCGACCGCACAACGGCGGCAGAGACCAGCGGGATGGACCGCCAGACGCTGCGGGACTGGGTACACCGCTACAATGCCGAGGGTCTGGCCGGACTGGTGAACCGGACGGCTCCGCACCGACCCCGGCGGCTGGCACCAGAGCAACTGGCCACGCTTGCCGCTTGGGTCGAGGCTGGTCCCGATCCGGCGCGGGACGGCGTGGTGCGCTGGCGGCGCAAGGACCTGCAGCGCCGCATCGCGGCGGTGTTCGGCGTCGAGTTGCACGAGCGCAGCGTCGGCAAGCAACTGGCGGCGCTGGGCTTCCGGCGGTTGTCCGTGCGTCCCCAGCACCCGAAGTCGGACCCGGAGGCGCAGGTAGCGTTCAAAAAAACTTCCCCGAAGCGGTAGCCGCGGCGATCCCCGCGCGGGCGCGGGACAAACCGCTGGAGATCTGGTTCCAGGACGAAGCGAGGGTCGGCCAGCAGGGCACCCTGACCCGCATCTGGGCCCGGCGCGGCAGCCGCCCCCGGGCGATGCGCGACACGCGCTACCAGTGGACCTACGTCTTCGGTGCCGTCTGCCCCGGGCGCGCCGTCGCAGCGGGCCTCGTGCTGCCCTTCGCCAACACCGAGGCGATGAACGCCCATCTGGCCGAGATCGCCCGCACCGTAGCCCCGTTCGTCGGGGAAATGATCCCCCGGATCATTTCCTGATCCTTCTCACCCCCTGCGGTCCTCGTCCTCGACGGTGCCGGATGGCACGGCGCGAGAAACCTCGTCGTGCCCGACAACATCTCGCTCCTGCCGCTGCCGCCCTATGCACCAGAACTGAACCCCGTCGAAAACGTCTGGGCTTACCTGCGCGCCAACAAACTCGCCATCACCGTCTTCGACAGCTACGACGACATCGTCGATGCCTGCTGCAACGCGTGGAACTTCTTCGCAAACGACCCCCACGCCATAGCTTCCATCACATCACGGGTTTGGGCAGAAGTCAGTTGTTAGGGCCGTTGGTATGA
>JAYSWK010000023.1:0-2507 GCA_043718085.1 Rhodobacterales bacterium | reverse complement strand
CGCGCTCATCGCGCAGACGGCGGACCTGGGTGACCATTTTCATGGTTTCATCATGGTTCATCCCGGCAAACGGTTCATCCAGAAGCAGCACCTTGGGGTGCGTTGCCAGACCGATGGCCATGCCAAGCGCGCGCAGATGCCCCTGCGGCAGGTTCGACGCCAGCTCGTTGCGGATCGCCTGAAGCCCCAGAAAATCGACGATTTCATCTGCCGATTTTCCAAACTCTGCCTCGTCAGCGCGCGCCTGTTTGCTGCCCAGAAAGAACCCTAGAAGCGAGGCTTTGGACCGCAGGTGATGCGCCACGATGATATTCTCGCGCACCGTCATCGACTTGAAGATCGTGGTCTCCTGAAATGTCCGCACAACCCCCTTGCGGGCCACCTTGTGTGGGGCAAGGTCGCTGATCTTTTCACCGCGAAACAGCACCTCACCCGAGGTTGCATGAACGAAGGACGCGATCAGTTTGAACAGGGTGGATTTGCCGGCGCCGTTCGGGCCGATCACCGAAAGGATCTCGCCCTCGTTCACGTCAAAGCTGATGTTGTTGTTGGCGGTCAGGCCCCCATACTTCTTGGTGATGCCCTTTATTTGCAGGATGGGGGTCATTTGCGGTCTCCCTTGCGGTCAAACAGGCTGAGAACACCGTTGGGCAACACCAGCATCAGGGCGATCATCGCGCTGGAATAAACCAGCAACTGATATTGCTTTGCGACCGCTAGCAAATCCCAACCGAAGTAAAGCAGGAAGGTGCCCAGCATTGGCCCCGTAACGAACCCCAAGCCGCCGACGAAGCAATAGAGCATGAAGTTCACACTATCGGCCACGGCAAAGGACGACGGGTAGATCGACTGGGAAATTGCCACGAACACTGCGCCGGCCAGACCGCCGAAGAATGACGAGATCGCATAGGCCAGTACCCGCAGGTAGGCGGTGTTCACCCCGATGGAAGCCGCCAGTTCCTCGTTTTGTTGCAGGCTGCGGCACAGATGTCCAAGTCGAGAGTTCACGATCCGCCACAGCGCCGCATAGGACAGCGCCATCAGCGTGACGGCCAGAAGGTAAAAGGCCAGCTTGGGATTTTCCATGGTGGCAAAGTCCGGGATGATGGTGATGCCGAACACTTTGAGCGCGCCCGGCAGGGGAATCGAAGTAATCCCCTTGGCCCCGTTGGTGAATGGCAGGGCAAGCGCGGTCAGGCGGGTGACTTCGGTCAGAACCAGCGTGATCATCGCAAAGTAGACCCCGCGGAGCCGCAGGATTGGCAGGCCGATCGCCACCGAGATTACCGAGCAGAATAGACCCGCAATCGGAAGTGTGGCCCAGAAGGACACACCTGCCTGCGTCATCAATACCGCCGAAACATAGCCCCCCATCAGGGCATAGGCACCCTGACCGATGTTGATGCGCCCGATGTAGAACGTCAGCCAGACCCCGGCAGACCCGATCGCCAGAAGCGCCACAGAGGTAAGCGTATAGTAGAGATCCCACCGCCCGCTGGCTGCGATCAGCATTGGAACCAGCACGAAGACCGCCAGCAGGAAAACAAGGATGCCCAGGATTCGCTTGTTCATCGGATCAACCCCACGGTTTGCCCATCAGCCCTTGCGGACGGAAGGCCAGAAACACCATCAGCGAAGCAAAGATGACGAGGTAGGTGATATCGCCATAGACGGCCAGAACGGTAAGACCGATGCTTTCCATCATGCCCAGGATGAACCCCCCGGCGATTGCTCCGGAGATCACCCCGGCGCCGCCGATCATGATCATCAGGAACGCCTTGATCGACGTCGGTCCGCCCATGCCAAGGTTGACCCCGGTGATCGTCACCAAAAGCCCGCCGACCAGACCCGCGAGCATGGCCCCAAGCGCAAATCCGATCATCGAATAGCGGTCGACATCGACGCCCATCAATTGGGCGGCCACGCGGTCCTGGGCCAGCGCACGCATGGCGCGCCCTGTCTTGGAATATTGCATCAGCGCAATGAAGCCGACGATCAGCGCAATCGCCAACACGCCGATCAGGATGCGGTCATAGGGCATGATCAACCGCATGTCCCAGTTGAACACGCCGCCCACGATTTTCGGCACGCCACGCTGCTTTTCTCCGAAGACCAGCAGGATCACGGCATCAAGGAAAAAGGCGATTCCGGCGGCCAGAAGCATGGTGCTTTCGTCGCGTTTCGATTTTCGGATGACGGGGCGAAACAGGAATACCTCGATCAGCGCGCCCATGACGGCCAGAATGATCGCCGAAGCGAACAGGCCGACGATGAAGGGCAGGCCCCACTGGGCGACAACGGTATAGGTCACAAACCCGCCAAAGACATACATTTGTCCATGAGCGAAGTTCAGCACGTTCATCAACGAGAAGATCAGGGTCAGGCCCAACGCGATAAGAGCGTACTGGGCCCCCAGATACAGTCCGTTGGCAAGGATTTGTTCCATGCACGGCACTCCGGTTCTTGGGGGAAAGAGGGCCACCCTTGAAAAGGGCGGCCCCAAGTCA
>JAYSWK010000220.1:0-1920 GCA_043718085.1 Rhodobacterales bacterium | reverse complement strand
GCGCTTGTCGACTGGGTTGGATCCTGCCGGGGTCATGCGTCGGTCAAGACCCATCCGGCCTCAGTTGTTCGGCGTGATGATGATCTCGACCCGGCGGTTCTGCGCCCGGCCCGACGCCGTGGTGTTGCTGGCCACCGGGCGATCCTCGCCCATGCCGACGGCTTGCAGGCGTCCCGCAGGCACACCGGCGCCGATCAGGATATCGGTGACTGCCACCGCGCGGCGCTGCGACAGGTCCATGTTATAGGCCGCCGTGCCCACATTGTCGGTATGTCCCAGCACCTTGATCGAGCTGTTGGGATAGCTGACCAGATTGGCCGCGATCGAACGGATCTCTCCAGCAAGGTCCGGCCGCACGGCGGTGCTGTCGGTGGCAAACAGCACATCGTCCGGCAAATTGACCAACAGGTACTTGCCCATATTGGTGACGGTTACATTGGGGTTGCCAAGTCGGTTGCGCAGATCGGCGGCCTGGGCGTCCAGATTGGCCCCGATGGCCCCGCCTGCCGCAGCACCAATGGCCGCCCCGACCAGGGCCGAGCGCAGCTGCGCCTCATGGCCGCTGCCGCCCTTGGCGCCCGCTCCGATGATGCCGCCCAGCAGCGCCCCGGTCAGGGCACCGTTCTGGGCGCGGTAATTGGGGTCCTGGATGCGGGTCGTGCTGTCAACGCAGGCTGACAGGGCCAAAACCCCGGCAAGGGAAAGGACGAAGGAAGTTCTGATACGGGTCATGCTGCTGCCTCGGTTGATGGGGCCATTTGCTGGCTTGCATCCCTATAGCAGCCAAGGCCGTGCTATCCCATATCACCACCGTTTACGGCGGTTTTTCGCGCATGAAATTGCCCGCCTCATGCCGCGTCCTGCCGTGCGGCCTCCCAGGCCAGAATGGCGCGCTTGACCGGCAGGCCCCAGTGATAACCGCCAAGCCCGCCCGATTTGCGCAGCGCGCGGTGGCAGGGGATGAACAGGCTGATCGGGTTGCGCCCCACAGCCGTGCCCACGGCGCGGACCGCGGCGGGATGGCCGATGGCGCAAGCGATGTCGGAATAGGTCGTGACATGGCCGGTGGGAATGCGCAGCAATGCCTCCCAGACCTTGATCTGGAACGGCGCACCGATCAGGTACAGGGGTGCGGCCCCCGTGGCGCCAAAGGCCGCCAGCACCCAGGGCCGCAGCCGCACCGGATCCTCGACGAAATCGGCCAGGGGCCAGCGGCCCAGCAAATCCTCCATCGCCGCGGCCTCGCCCATCTCGGCGGCAAAGCCCATGCCGCAAATGCCCTTGTCGGTGCCCATCACCAGGGCCGGACCAAAGGGGCTGTCGAACCAGCCCCACCTGATCACCAGCCCCGCCCCGCCCTTGGCAAAATCGCCCGGGCTCATCGCCTCCCAGGACAGGAACAGATCATGCAGCCGCCCGGCGCCCGACAGCCCCGCCTCCAGCGCCGCATCCAGCACCGTATGCCGTTCGGCCAGCAACCGGCGGGCATGGTCCAGCGTCAGATATTGCTGATACTTCTTGGGCGACACGCCGACCCATTGTGAAAAGACCCGCTGGAAATGCGCCGGTGACATGGCCATGCGCGCGGCAAGGGCCTCCAGCGTCAAGGCAGGCCCCTCGGCGTCGATGACCTCAAGGGCGCGGGCGATGACGGCATAGTGATAGGGTTGATCGGTCATATCTGTCTCCTTGCCCGCCAAACTAAAGGCATTCGCGCCCCCAGGCGACCCGAATCCTGCTTGTTTGAAACCTTGGCCTCGGGCAGAAGGCGGTTATGATCCGACAGCTCGATTACCTTGCCATGAAGGCGATCTTCACCCGGTTCCAGGAATTGGAGCCCGCGCCGAAGGGCGAATTGCATCACACCAACGCCTTCACCCTGGTCGTGGCCGTGGCCTTGTCGGCCCAGGCCACCGATGT
>JAYSWK010000219.1:0-4852 GCA_043718085.1 Rhodobacterales bacterium | reverse complement strand
AGACCAAAAGGGTCTGATCCGAAACCCCAAGGTTGCTCAGGGTGGTATGGAATGAAGCAAGCATGGATGTGGTCCTTCAAATCCTGAAATTGACAAGGCGGCGCATGGCAAGGAAGTTCGCGACGACCAGGGCTACAACAGCAATGGCCATCGGGCGAAACATGGGATCGTCACTGACGCCGAAATAATAATTGGGAGAGGAGATTGATGTGGAGCCGAAAATGAACACGGGCAACAGAGACATGAAACCGGCGGTCATGCGGCCTTCTGACGAGATGGCCATGATCTTCTTGCGCATCGTGATCCTGCCGCGAATGACTTTTGCAAGTGTTGCCAGGATCCGTGCCAAATCCCCACCGGTGCCGTTCTGAATTGCAACGGCGGTTGCCAGATATCTGGCGTCTTCGGCGTCTATCCGGTCAGCGAAGTCACGAAACGCGCCGACAAGATCGTCGCCGTAGCTGATCTGATCCAGGATGATGCCAAATTCGGTCGCAACCGGGTCGATCATGTCGCGTGCCACACTTGCAATGGTCGTGTTTAGCGGATGGCCAACCTTCAGGCCGCGCGACATGAGATCCAATGCGTCGGGAAGTTGGCTTGAAAGCAGCGCCAATCGCTTGTCGCGCTTCTTGCGAATGACGATCATGGGCAAGAGCAGGCCAAGCAGAACTGCGACTCCGACGGCAAAGGCTGGGTTGATCCGGGTCGAAAGGGCAATCGCCATTGCAATGGTCGCGACAAAGCAAATCATAAGGATTGTGCCCGCCTGAATCGTTAGACCCGCGCGGCGCAAATCGGTGGGCAACGTGCCAATGAAGGGCAGCCAATGCAACCGCCACTGCGTTTGTCTTGGTTTGAGCAGGCTCAGGACTTCTTCCGGCGTCGCACCTTTGGCGATCAGGCGCAGACGTCGATTCTTGGCCTCGGCCTTGTTTGCGCCACCCGAGAAGGCCTGCAGAAGGCCCTCGAAGATCAACAAGACGCCAAGAAAGATGCCAAGATAAATGAGCTGGCCGGCTGTGGATTCTGAAAGTTCGATCATTGCCGCCCTTTTCCGCCAGTAAACATGGCATCGTTGATGTCAATTCCCGCCTGAGCAAGCACTTCGGCGCAGCGCGGACGGATCCCGGTCGATACGAACTCGCCCAGAACAGTGCCATTCGCATCGCGGCCCATCTTCTTGTACAGGAATATGTCCTGCATCATGATCACGTTGCCCTCCATGCCGACGATCTCTGATACGGCCGTCACGCGCCTTGTGCCGTCGCTTTGGCGGCTCAACTGGATCACAATGTGAATTCCGGCTGCGATCTGTGACCGGATTGCCGACAGCGGGAAATCCATGCCGTTCATCGTAACCATTTGTTCAATCCGGCTTAGGGCATCGCGGACCGTATTGGCGTGGATCGTGGTCATCGAACCATCGTGTCCGGTGTTCATCGCCTGCAACATATCGAAGGCTTCAGCGCCGCGAACCTCGCCGATGACGATACGGTCCGGACGCATCCGCAGGGCGTTGCGCACCAGATCGCGCTGGCTGACAGTACCGGTGCCCAGCGGCGATGGCGGGCGTGTTTCCAGGCGAACGACATGTTCTTGCTGAAGCTGAAGTTCGGCGGCGTCTTCGATGGTCACAATACGCTCTTTCGCCCCGATAAAGGACGACATGGCATTCAACATGGTCGTCTTGCCCGAACCTGTGCCGCCGGAAATCACGACGTTCAACCGGGCCTCAACCAAAGCTTTCAGCAATGTGGACGCGGCTTCGGAAAGCGCACCAACCTCGACCAGGCGGTCCATGGTCAGGGGCCGGGCCGAGAATTTGCGGATCGAGACCGACGGCCCGTCAATGGCGCATGGGCGGATGATTGCGTTGACCCGGCTGCCGTCTTCCAGACGTGCATCAACCCAAGGCTGGGATTCATCAACACGGCGTCCAACGCGAGAAACGATCTTGTCGATAATGCGCAGAAGGTGACGTTCGTCACGAAAGCGGACCATGCTTTTCTCAAGCACACCAAAGCGTTCGACGTAAACCGAGCTGTGGGAATTGACCAGAATGTCGTTGATCGTCGGATCAGCCAACAGCGGCTCCAGCGGCCCCAGGCCAAGCACTTCGTCCAGAAGCTCATCGACCAGAAGCTTGAATCCGTCTGGCCGCATCACATTGTTTTCTTCGCTCAACATCTGCGAGACAAGGCCACTGACCTCGCGGCGCAGGTCTTCACGGTTCACTTTGTCAATGGCCGACAGGTTGAGGCGATCAAGTAGTACGTCGTGCAGCCGGCTCTTCAATTCCAGCCGGGCAATCAGTTCAGCCTCTTGTCCCGCCGCGGCTTTCGGCACGGCCTCTGCAGCGACGGGGATTTTGCCAAGCTCGATCACATTGCCTGAGGAGGGCTTACCCGACCGTGTAAATTGTCCGAACATCGAATTGACTCCTATCGTCCACGTGAGGGGGTTGGGTGATTGACTGGGAATTCCGAGAGTGTCTGCTTTGCCAGGCGCGCTATGGCCCGGCCAAGTTGCGAACGTGGCGCAACGGCGGACAAGGGCTTTCCACGGTCGGCGCTGATCCGTGCGGCGCTTGGATCATGGGGCAGCCAATGGTCGAGTTTGAGGTCCAGGGCCTTTTGCACTTCCTTCTGGACACCGGACGAGAATATCGAGCGCTTTTCGTGGTTGATCACGACGCGAATCCGCAGTTCGGGATTGTCGGCGGTGAAGAAATCGATGAGCCGGCGGCAATGCCTGACCGATGGAACCGCTGTGTCGGTCACGATGATCAACTCATCGGCCCGGCGCAAAACCGGTTCGATCCAGCTACCCAGCGCGTGCGGGAGATCCACGACGACGAAATCGTTGGTTTGCCGCAGCGTATCAAGAATGGCGGCGATCTGCGCGGGCTGAAGGGAATCCAGCGGCATGAATTTGGTTGGGGCGGGCAGAACCGACAGGCCATTGGGCAACATTGCCATTGCTTTGGCCAAGAAAGCCGCATCGGGAATGGTGCCTTCCAGCGCCATTTCATGCAGCACATCCTGATCCGGCAAATCCAGCAGCGATCCAACCGACCCGAACTGGACGTCCAGATCAACCAATGCGACTGCGTTTTTCTGTTTCCGCTTGAGAATTCCTGCCCCGCCGGTCAGATCATTGGCCAGGTTGACGGTCACAGTGGTTGCGCCAACGCCGCCGCGGGCCTGTGCAACCGCGATAATCCGGCCGCGCTGTTCCTGTATCAAGGAAATGCGTGCTTGTTGGATGCCCGCGAAATGTTGCTTGACGCGATTGCCAATTTCGGGACCCGCATCATGCTTTGGAACAACGTAGTCCACCCCAGCATGATTGAGCGCGCGCACCCGCGACAGGGTGATCCCGCTGTCCGCCAGCGCCAGCATCAAGGTGCCAACCCTGCGGGCGGATTTGAGCGCCCGGATCGCCGAAATGTCGGAAATCTCGTCATCGCTGGTCTCGAAGATGATGATTTCCTTGTCGGCCGCCAGGGCCACCGCACGGCCGTTCAAAGCGGTCAATTGGACGGCATCTGACTGCATGTTGACGCCTTCCATGCCGGAAATGGCATGCGAAATCGCGTCGGTCACGGCTACGTCAGTCGAGATCAGAAGAATGGATTTGTTTGTACCAATCATGCCTTAGTCTTTCCAAAAATGCTTATTCCACCAACCAACACCATGTTCATCCAGCCTCACCCAAAGCCAAATCTTCGGCCGGCAGCGATACGCTCATCGAGGGAAATGGCAGTTGGCTTGGCAAACCACTGGGGTTGCCAGTTGCAAGTGCGGCCAAAGCGCCAAGAGGGGTTACGAAGTTGAAATTCAGGTTGGTGACTTTGACCGTCACCATTGGCGTGTATGGCCCACCCAGAAACCCAAGGTCCGAGTTGAACGAGTAAGCGAAGGTAAGATTGGCAGGTACCGCGTTATAGGGCATAAGCGGCGAAATCTGGGTCCAGATTTCCGAGACGGTCGCATTGGACACGACGCCAACGCAAGTCTGCGTTCCAGGATTGGCGCAAACCGTCCCACCGGCACGACAATTGGTCCCGAAGAACGGTGGGACTGAGCCTACTGCCACAGCACCACGTGCGTTCACCAGGGGAACCCCGGGGCAGGCGGGGGGGCGTGCCACGGCAATTCGGGCCGCAAGCTGGACCGCTTTGTTCGCCATGACATATTCAAAACCCAAGCGTCCGAAGTCGATCAGCCCGAACAGAAGCAGAAAGAAAATCGGGGTCACGATCGCGAATTCGACCAGGGTCGAGCCATCCTCGGACTTGAGGAAGTTCGGGCTGTCCGAACCGGTCTTTGCCATGCGATCAACTAGCCTTTTCATGATCCAAAAACTCGCGCCTGGTCGATGACTGTGGTGACGATCGTGGGCCTGCTGCCCCCGACGAATGTGAATATGCCTGCAAAAGGAAAGGCGATCGTAAGTTGCGCCGTGACCTGCGCTACCGGGACTGACCCGCCACGATAGGTGCCGCTTACGCAGCGATAGGTCGGCGTGACCGTCCCGATCGTCACATTCGGGGCGAAGATTGATGCACCAGAGTTGGCCTGAACGATCAGGGTTTTAAGCTTGGTGGCGGTGCCGGCAACGGAACCACCCGTGGCACAGATGTCCGGCGCCGTGATTCGTGCCAGGTAGCGCGTGGCATCGCGCACGCCATTGATGGCGCTTTCATAAGACAGCATCATCCGGCTGCCCTCGATGATCACGGCAAACAGCAGCATCATCATTGGCAAGGCGACAGCGAATTCGACCAGTGCGACACCAGCCTCGTCGGCCACGAAACGGCCAACCCGGACCTTCAATGCCCTTCTCG
>JAYSWK010000218.1:0-1922 GCA_043718085.1 Rhodobacterales bacterium | reverse complement strand
CGGACCTGATCCTTCTGGACTGGATGATGCCGCATGTTTCGGGGTTGGAGGTGTGTCGTCGCCTGAAGATGCGTCCCGAGACGCGGGGCATCCCGATCATCATGCTGTCGGCCCGGTCCGAGGATGTCGACAAGGTGCGCGGCCTTGAAATGGGCGCGGATGACTATGTCATCAAACCCTATTCGCTGGTCGAATTGATGGCCCGCCTGCGCGCCCATCTGCGCCGGGTGCGGCCGTCTTCGGCTGGGGTGGTGCTGGAATATGGCGATATCTCGCTGGACCCCGAAACCCACCGCGTGCTGCGCGGCGGGGCGGCACTGAAACTGGGGCCGACCGAGTTTCGGCTGCTGGCGACATTGCTGGAAAAACCGGGCCGTGTCTTCAGCCGCGAGCAGCTTCTGGATCGGGTCTGGGGACGCGACATCTATGTCGACAGCCGGACGGTGGATGTCCATATCGGGCGCTTGCGCAAGTCGCTGTGCGCGACCGGAGGGGATGACCCGTTGCGCACCGTGCGCGGGGCGGGGTATGCGCTGGGGTAGGGCGGGCTTGCAGTAGGCCGACAGCGGTCGCGCTGCCCGCAATGAACCAAAGGCGCGGCGTAGAAATCCTTTCCACTATATGAATGTGTAATTCCAACATATTGATTTCAAAAGATTCAGCATTCTGTCCTCATGTGGACAGCAGGTAGAGGAACAGAAAACCTGTATTCCTTCCCCGATTGGCCCAAAGCCAGTCAGGGACGCGCCTGCCTGCCCCTGGGCAGGCGCGTTCCGCGCCACCCCAGGCAGGCGCGTCCCCACAGTCACCCTTTGGTCCAAGACCTGCCCCCCTTGCCTGCGCGTTGCCGCTCAGGCAATCGGACCGATCTGGGCTCCGCCGGAGACCCGATCAGGCGGTCCTCTGGGGCGCCAATGACAAGGATTGGGACTTTGGCGATCCCGACTAAAGCGGGATGGGTTTGCATGGAATCGGAAATCGCTGCCGCTCGCATTCGCTCGAACGCGATTTCCGATAGTCTCATTGGTTCCATGAAAACCCATCCCGGCCTATCGGTCCAGCCGTCCCATGCGCCCGCCGCGCCGTTTGGCCAGGCGTGGGGCGCGGGCGGGCAGGTCGGCCGTGATGGCGCGCCGCTCCTCCGGGGTCAGGCGCGACCAGGTTGCGATCTCTTCCATCGAGCGGTAGCAGCCGACGCAAAGCCGCTCTTCGGGGTGGATGACGCAGATCTTGATGCAGGGGCTGTCCACCTCGCGGCGGGCCCAGATCTCTTTGCTCATGTGCCCGCCCTTGCCATATATCCCATCCGGTCCAACGCCCCTTGCAGGATATAACCGGCTGCGACCTGGTCGATCACCTCCGAACGACGCTTGCGCGACGTATCCGCCTCCAGAAGCGCGCGTTCGGCGGCGACGGTGGACAGCCGTTCGTCCCAATAGGTGATGGGCAGGTCGGACAGCTTGACCAGATTGCGCGCGAAGGCGCGGGTCGACTGGACGCGCGGGCCTTCCGATCCGTCCATGTTCAAGGGCAGGCCCAGCACGATCCCGGCCAGTTGGCGTTCGGCCACCAAAGCCAAAAGACGGGCGGCGTCTTCGGTGAACTTGACGCGGCGGATCACGGTCACGGGTGTCGCCACCTGGCGGCGCAGGTCCGAGACCGCGAAACCGATGGTCTTGTCGCCCAGATCCAGCCCGCAAATGGCGCGGTTCTGCGGCAGGGCGGCCAGAAAGGCCGCGACATCCTCGATGATCATTCGACCACCCCGGCCTGAACGGCAGCGGCGCGCAGGGCGGAAAGTTCGCCCGGTTTGCCGGCAAACAGGGTTTGCGCCCGGTCATAGGCCGCCCTGGCGCGCGCGCTTTCGTTCAGCACACCCAGCGAGGTGATCAGCTTGGCCCATTCCTCGGACGTGCCGCCAT
>JAYSWK010000217.1:0-1924 GCA_043718085.1 Rhodobacterales bacterium | reverse complement strand
GAAGTTGACAACGTCGGCATCGTGATCTTCGGAACCGACCAGGACATCAAGGAAGGCGACACCGTCAAGCGCACCAAGTCCATCGTGGACGTGCCGGTGGGCAATGCGCTTCTGGGTCGCGTCGTGGACGGTCTGGGCAACCCGATCGACGGCAAAGGCCCCATCGCCTCGACCGAGCGTCGCCAGGCCGACGTCAAGGCCCCGGGCATCATTCCGCGCAAATCGGTGCATGAGCCGATGGCGACCGGCCTGAAGGCCATCGACGCCATGATCCCGGTTGGCCGTGGTCAGCGCGAACTGATCATCGGTGACCGTCAGACCGGCAAGTCGGCTGTGGCTCTGGACACGATCCTGAACCAGAAATCCTATAACGAGGCTGCCGGCGACGACGAGAGCAAGAAGCTGTATTGCGTCTATGTCGCCATCGGGCAAAAACGCTCGACCGTGGCCCAGCTGGTCAAGAAGCTGGAAGAAGCCGGCGCGATGAAATACACCATCGTTGTGGCCGCGACCGCCTCGGACCCCGCACCGCTGCAATTCCTGGCGCCCTATGCCGCGACCTCGATGGCGGAGTTTTTCCGCGACAATGGCCGCCATGCGCTGATCGTTTACGATGATCTGTCCAAGCAGGCCGTGGCTTACCGTCAGATGTCGCTTTTGCTGCGCCGCCCGCCGGGCCGTGAAGCCTATCCGGGCGACGTGTTCTATCTGCACAGCCGTTTGCTGGAACGTTCGTCCAAGCTGAACGAAGATTTCGGCTCGGGCTCGCTGACCGCCTTGCCGATCATCGAAACCCAGGGCGGCGACGTGTCGGCCTTTATTCCGACGAACGTGATCTCGATCACCGACGGGCAGATCTTTCTGGAAACCGAGCTGTTTTTCCAGGGGGTTCGTCCCGCTGTGAACACCGGTCTTTCGGTGTCTCGCGTCGGTTCGTCGGCCCAGACGTCGGCCATGAAGTCGGTGGCTGGCAAGGTCAAGCTGGAGCTGGCGCAGTACCGCGAAATGGCGGCGTTCGCGCAGTTCGGTTCCGACCTTGACGCCTCGACCCAGCAGCTGTTGAACCGTGGCGCGCGTCTGACCGAACTGATGAAGCAGGCCCAGTATTCGCCGCTGACCAATGCCGAAATCGTCTGTCTGATCTATGCAGGCACCTCGGGCTATCTGGACAAGATCGCCGTCAAGGACGTGGGTCGGTTCGAGCAGGGGCTGCTCAAGCAACTGCGCGGGTCGGGCAAGGCGCTGTTGGCCGATATCACCTTGAAAGACCGCAAGGTTGCGGGCGATCTGGAAAAGGCGATCCGGGCCGAGTTGGATGCTTTCGCCAAAGACTTCGCCTAAGGGCAGGGGGATAGACAATGCCCAGCCTTAAGGACCTTAAGAACCGAATTGCGACGGTCAAGAACACGCGCAAGATCACCAAGGCGATGCAGATGGTCGCCGCGGCGAAATTGCGTCGTGCGCAAGACGCCGCAGTCGCCGCACGTCCCTATGCCGAGCGCATGGGGGCCGTGATGGCGGGGCTTGCCGCCTCGGTCGGCAAATCGGACGGCGCGCCTGCGCTTTTGGCCGGAAACGGTTCGGACAAGGTGCAGTTGGTTGTCGTCATGACATCGGAACGCGGCCTGTGCGGCGGCTTTAACACCACGATCGTCCGGCTGGCCCGGGCGCGGGTGCAAGAGCTGGTGGCCGCTGGCAAGACGGTCAAGATCCTGACCGTCGGCAAGAAGGGCCGCGACCAGATGAAGCGCGACTATGGCCAATATTTCGTGGGCCATATCGACCTGACCGAAGTAAAACGCGTGGGTTATGTCAATGCCCAAGGCATTGCCCGCGACATCCTGGCCCGCTTTGCGGCGGGCGAATGCGATGTGGTCACGCTGTTTTACAACCGCTTCCAGTCGGTCATCAGCCAGATCCCGAC